>SMWK01000255.1 GCA_004356895.1 Gammaproteobacteria bacterium | reverse complement strand
GTATTGGTGTTGGCACGCCTGGCGCATGGCTACCCGACCAGGGCGTCATGAAAAACTGCAATTCGGTTTGGTTGAACGGTCAACCGTTGCTGCCTGATCTGGTGAGGCGTCTCGGAGACCGAGTGCGTATCGCCAATGATGCGGATTGTTTTACTCTTTCCGAGGCGCGAAGCGGTGCCGGCCGTGGTGCTGCAACCGTCTTTGGTGTCATTCTGGGTACCGGTGTCGGCGGTGGCTTCGTCGTTGATGGGCGTTTGTTGTCTGGTCCTAACGGTCTAACGGGAGAGTGGGGTCATACGCCACTGCCTTCGCCTTACGGTATCCGCAGAGACACGGATGTAGCGCTTTGCAAAAGTGAACATGTCAGTGAAGAGTTGCTCGCGTTAGAATCCACTCTCGCTTCACGGCAGTGTTACTGTGGGCGACTAAACTGTGTAGAAACATTCCTGAGCGGTCCAGGACTTGCCCGCACTTTTTACGCATTATGGAACAGGCGACTAACGCCGGAAAACATTTTTAGCAGAGACGGCGAGGATGATGCCCAATCGCTCGTTACCGTGGAACTATACTGTCACATGTTGGCACGGAGCTTGGCCCAAGTAATCAACATTGTGGATCCCGCCGTTGTCGTACTCGGTGGTGGCCTTTCGAACGTCAGCCTGTTGTACCCGAAGGTCACGGAGTTGCTGCCTCGCTACATTTTCTCCGATGAGTGCGTGACGCCCGTGTTGGCGCCACGGTGGGGTGACTCGAGTGGAGTACGGGGTGCGGCTTGGCTTTGGAACACCTGAGGACTGCCTTAAGTCATGTATCCAAGAGACATCACAGACACCGATCCGCTCGAGACCCGAGAGTGGCTGGATTCGCTGGAGTATGTGCTCGAAAACAGTGGAACCGACCGGGCGAACTTCCTGCTGGAAAGAATGTCAGCACGGATGACCCGCACCGGGGTTCGCCTCCCGTACACGATCACCACGCCGTATCGCAACACCATCCCGTCAAACAAAGAAGCTTTCATGCCGGGCGATTTATTCATGGAGCGGCGGTTGCGTTCGTTGGTTCGCTGGAATGCACTCGCAATGGTGGTTCGGGCTAATAAGCGACCAGGCGATCTGGGAGGCCACATCTCGAGCTTTGCATCTTCTGCGACCCTTTATGACGTTGGCTTCAATTATTTCTTTCGTGGGGCACAAGACGATCACCCCGGAGATCTGGTTTACTTTCAGGGCCACTGCGCTCCCGGGATTTATGCGAGATCTTTTCTGGAAGGGCGGTTGACGGAAACACAGCTCGATAATTTCCGCCGCGAGGTAAACGGGGAGGGCCTGCCGTCGTATCCTCATCCGTGGTTAATGCCCGACTACTGGCAGTTTCCGACCGTTTCGATGGGTCTGGGGCCGATTCAGGCGATCTACCAGGCGTATGTCATGAAGTATCTGGACAGTCGCGGCCAGGTACCCATGGGCGATCGCAAGGTATGGGCCTTCCTGGGAGATGGGGAATGCGACGAACCGGAGTCGTTGGGTGCGCTGTCCATGGCGGGCCGCGAGAATCTCGACAATCTCATCTTCGTTGTGAACTGTAATCTGCAGCGACTCGATGGTCCGGTTCGCGGTAACGGCAAGATCATCCAGGAACTGGAAGGCAATTTCCGCGGCGCTGGTTGGAACGTCATCAAAGTCGTATGGGGCCGGTTGTGGGATCCGTTGTTTGCGAATGATGAGGCCGGTCTCCTGCAGCGGCGGATGAACGAGGTGGTGGACGGCGAGTATCAGAACTACAAAGCCAAAGGTGGCGCATATACACGCGAGCACTTTTTTGGCAAACACCCAGAATTGCTTGCCATGGTGGAGAAGCTCTCCGACGACGACATCATGCGGTTGAACCGGGGCGGGCACGATCCGTTTAAGGTTTATGCCGCTTACCACGCGGCGGTGAATCACCCAGGCGAGCCCACGGTTGTTTTGGCGAAGACAGTTAAGGGCTACGGCATGGGGGATGCTGGTGAGGCGGAAAACGATACGCATCAGGTGAAGAAGCTGGATCTCGAAGGTCTCAAACACTTCCGCAACCGCTTTGCGATTCCACTTACCGACAAGGAGTTGGAGGACGTTCCGTATTACCGCCCCACGGAAGATTCACCCGAGCTCATGTATCTACATAAGCAGCGTTCGCGTCTAGGTGGCCCGCTACCACAACGGGTGGTTACCAGCGAAAAACTGGAGATTCCGAGTTTGCACAGTTTCGATGCGCAACTGCAAGGTAGTGGCAAACGCGCAAACTCGACCACCATGGGCTTCGTACGCATTCTCGCGAAGCTCGTACGCGACAAAAACATCGGCTCGAGGGTCGTCCCTATAGTGCCTGACGAGGCGCGAACGTTCGGGATGGAAGGCATGTTCCGCCAGATAGGCATCTACTCCTCTGCCGGTCAACTCTACGAGCCGGAGGACTCCGGTGAGATAGCCGCCTACCGGGAGTCCCAGGATGGTCAAGTGCTTGAAGAAGGGATTAACGAAGCCGGCGCGTTTGCCGCCTGGATGGCGGCTGCCACCTCGTACAGCAGCCACAGCCATACGCTGATTCCGTTCTATATCTATTATTCGATGTTTGGCTTCCAACGCATCGGTGACCTTGCCTGGGCTGCGGGCGACATGCAGGCGCGAGGTTTTCTGCTTGGTGGCACCGCGGGGCGCACGACGCTCAATGGTGAGGGGTTGCAGCACCAGGACGGTCACAGTCACCTGCTCGCCTCCACCATCCCGAACTGTATTGCCTACGATCCTTGTTATACGTATGAACTTGCCGTGATCGTGCACGATGGGCTCAAGCGTATGGTGGGAGAAAAGGAGAACGTCTTCTTTTATATAACCGTCATGAACGAGAACTACGTTCAGCCGCCGATCCCGAAAGGTGTGGAGGCACATATTCTCAAGGGTTTATATCGGTTGCGCACGCTTGGTAAGGACAAAGTCAAACGGGTACGATTGCTCGGCAGCGGGACAATTCTTCGGGAAGTGGAAGCAGCGGCCGAAATGTTGCATGAAGACTATGGCGTGTCTGTGGAGGTCTTCAGCGTAACCAGCTTCAACGAGCTTGCCCGGGAAGGCCAGGACGTTGTGCGCTGGAACCTGCTTCATCCGGAAGACGCCCCCCGCCAGAGCCATGTTGCCAAGTTGCTCAAAGGTGATGCTCCGGTGGTGGCCGCGAGTGATTGCGTAAAATCTTTAGCAGAGCAGATCAGGGCGTTTATTCCGGGACCGTATCATGTCCTCGGTACGGATGGCTTCGGTCGCAGTGACACTCGCGAGGAATTGCGTCACTTCTTCGAAGTCGACCGACGATTTGTCGTCCTTGCGTCGCTGAAAGGCCTGGCCGATGCGCAGAAAATCCCACTCGATGCCGTTCGTCAAGCCCGGGATGCGCTAGAGATCGATCCTGAGAAAGTGAACCCACGCGAGGCTTGAGTGGCGCAAGCGATACACATACCCGACATTGGTGACGTCGAAGAGGTCCAGGTCATCGAGCTTTGTGTCGTGCCGGGAGATACCGTCGGGCCGGAAGATGCTTTGATCGTGATCGAATCCGACAAAGCGTCGATGGAAGTTCCTGCGGGGGTGAGTGGTGTCATCGAGGCGCTGACGGTGGCTGTTGGAGATGACGTTGCCGAGGGGCAGATCATTGCCCTGATCAACTCCGCTGCGGCACAAAACGCCGAGCCTGACCAGCCGCCGCAAATCACTGAAACAGCTGTGGAACCGGCTCGCGCGGGTGGAGAAAGGGAAACGGCACCGCTACCAAGTGCCAGCCAAGTCGACCAAGGTAGTTCTCGGGTCGAGATATGCCTTCCAGATATCGGAGATGCGCAGGATGTTGCGGTTATCGAGGTTTCCGTATCGGTTGGCGACAGCGTCAACGCCGACGACCTGCTGGTTGTTGTGGAGTCAGACAAAGCCTCGATGGAGATTCCGGCGGGTTTTGCAGGCAAAGTACTCGAAGTGCACGTAACGGAAGGCGCCGAAGTCACCGAGGGCACTTTGCTGGTCACCATGGAAGTATCGGGCGGTGTGGAGCCGAAAGAGGAGGTGTTGGTAGCTGTTGCTGAGAATGAGCACGAGTTGACGTTGGCAGAGAAGCAACGGCAGCTACCAGCGCCCCCGGTCGCGGGTTCGGAACCCGAGCCAGATATGGGAAAGTCGGGTTCAGTCTACGCTGGCCCCGCGGTTCGCCGTCTGGCCCGGGAGCTGGGTGTCGACCTCACAGAGGTACAGGGCAGCGGAACGCGGGAACGGATCGTCAAGGATGACGTCAAAGCTTTCGTCAAATCGTTTCTCGAAGACAAGCCGACCGGTCGAAGTACCGGAACACCTGGTGGCGGCATTCCTCCGATCCCCCTGATCGACTTCAGCAAGTTCGGACCTGTGGAGTCCAGTCCGCTCACCCGGGTGCGCATCATCGGTGCCACCAATTTACATCGAAGCTGGTTGAACATTCCCCACGTCACTCAGTTTGATTCGGCTGACCTCACCGAGCTCGAAACGTTTCGCCGTTCGCTAAAAGACGAAGGGCTTGCCCGCGGGGTGAAGGTCACACCGTTGGCGTTCATCGTGAAGGCCTGCTGTTATGCGCTGAAGGCTTTTCCCACATTCAACGCCTCCCTGGATGCCGAAGCCCGGAATTTCATCCTGAAGAAGTACTATCACATTGGTTTTGCGGTGGACACCGAGCAGGGGTTGGTGGTGCCGGTGATCAAAGATGCAGATCAGTTGGGTATTTGGGAGTTGTCTGAGGAGATCTCGGCTCTCGCTGGGAAAGCGCGCGAACACAAACTCGCTGTTGACGATATGCGCGGTGCCAGCTTCAGCATATCGAGTCTTGGCGCGATCGGTGGAACAGGCTTCACACCGATCATCAACGCGCCGGAAGTGGCGATTCTTGGGGTCGCGCGGTTAACAACACAGCCTGTTTGGGACGGCACAGAGTTTGCGCCGAGGCAGATGTTGCCGTTGTCTTTGAGCTACGACCATCGCGCCATCAATGGCGCCGAGGCTGGTCGTTTTGTGGTGCATCTCGCGGAGCTACTCGGCGATATCAGACGTCTGTCGCTTTGACATTGGAGTTGCCGCCCTCGGTCTTGCCGGCGTTTTCGGCCTTGCCGGCGACTTCGGCCTTGCCGCCGGGTCTCTGGCTGCCATGCCATTGCGGCTCATGGTGACCTGCGTTCAGGGTGCGGGCCATGACAAAAAACACATCGCTTAGACGGTTGAGGTAACGCGCGCCATCCGTGCACGCTCCCAACTCCCATAACAGCCTTTCCGCTCGACGGCAAACCGTACGGCACACATGAGCCAATGCGGCGGCCCGGGAACCACCGGGTAATACAAATTCTTTTAACGGCGGCAGCTTTGCATTCATCTCAGCTACGGCAGTGTCCAGATGGTCCAGGGCGGGTAGCGGTGTTGCACCAGCTGTCGCCAGATTTGCGCCTAGGTCGAAGAGTTCTTGCTGGATGCACACGCAGAGCGACTTCGGCGTTGACGCATCTTCGAGTTCCGTGACTAACAGACCCACGAAGCTGTTCAGTTCATCTACAGTGCCTAACGCGATAATGCGGGAATCTGTTTTGGCGACTTTCGTGCCATCTGCGAGGCGCGTAGTGCCACTGTCTCCGGTGCGTGTTGTAACGGTACTGATGCGGTGTTTCATAATAGTTGTTCGAGCGCTAGTGACTATGTACGGTACCGTGTTCGAAAGGCTGCACTGTGATGATGCCTGTGTCGAAGGATCGGTTGAGGCCCTCATAGGCATGGCGCATGAAGTTCTTCGGGTGAGGAAATCCAGTGCCGGAGTCTGCTGCGCTGATACTGACGCCCACAACGACCGGTATGTAACCTTCGGTGGTCTTGAAGGAGTGCATGTATAGATTATCGAATATCCGCCGAAAACTCTGAGACGTGCAGTTGTCGATATCGGTCTGCAGAGTGATGACCGCGAACATGTTGGCTTCCGGCCGAGTCACTATATCCAATGGTCGGACTAGCTGTCGAACTTTGGCGCCGATACCGGACATCAATTCATCGACGATCGGTTGGTCGTACTGGTCTTCGATAATATCCAGGTTGTTGATACCAACCAGCAGCAAACAGGCCGCGCCACCCCGTGTTTCAGCCTGTTTTGCGGTATCGGACAAGCGGTCTAAAGTGAATTTCAAGTTGCCGAGCCCCGTGATCGGGTCAACCACGTCCGTTGTTTGTAGATCACGGATTTTCTTGCGTAAGAGACGATTAGTACGTAGCAGTTCGTTCTGACGCTCAGCGATGCGTTGCGCCGCTACGACCCTTGGTAGCAATTGCCCGCGCAAGTTAGCTTTATTCAGAAAGTCGTCAACGCCTTCGTCGAAAGCCTGGTTCATCGCATCAAAATCGTCTCGTGCGGTAAGCAACATCACGTAGGTGAAATGTTCGCTCCCATCGTCCATCTTCTTGACTCGACGGGTGAGCTCGAGTCCGTCCATCGAAGGCATGAGCCAATCGGCTATTAGAATTTGCGCGGGCCGCTTTTCCAGCGAACGCAGAGCCTGGAGTGGGTTGTTGGTAAATCGTACATTCGTGAAACCGCCGCTGCGCAATGCTTTTGCGATGATGGCGCTGGAAAACTTTGCGTCATCGACAACGAGGATTGGAATGTCTTCATATGACATGTAATTTAGCGACTTGCGCACGAGGCAAGCCGACCTTGATAAGTGAGGATTGTGGGTTTGTCAAGAATCGTCTTGGATTTTAAGTGGTTGATCGAAAGTCACATTAGGCAATAGTTGGAACGCGTAGTCACTATGACCCGGTTTCGTGGCGTTTGTATGCCGCTTTTGTAAAAGGTTTAGCGAAGGGTAAAGGTTAAAGGACAGGTTAAGGAGAAAGTAATGCCGTCATTTGATGTGGTATCGGAAGTTGATATGCAGGAGTTGCGTAATGCGGTGGATCAGGCTCATCGTGAGCTTGGCAGCCGGTTCGACTTTCGCGGAGTGGACGCCAGTTTCGAATTAGCCGACACAGGCGTGCTCGTTGCGGCGCTGGAGGAGTTTCAGCTCAAACAAATGGAGGACATTCTGCGCGACAAAATGGCTCGCCGGGGGGTGGATGTTGGCTGCTTGAAAGCTGGCGACGTGGAAGGATCTGGCAAGCAGAAGCGCTGCCGTTATGCGCTGCTCCAGGGCATTGATAGAGACGTTGCGAAGAAAATAACCAAGTTGGTCAAGGGCTCGAAACTCAAGGTCACCTCACAGATCAACGGCGAGAAGATCAGGGTCACCGGTAAAAAACGCGACGATCTGCAGAAGATCATGGCCCTGATCAAAGAAGGTGGTCTGGGGATTCCGATTCAGTTCGATAACTTTCGCGACTGAACCATGAAATTTCGTGAGGTCCTGAACCGGCGCATGATTACCTGCGCTTTTACCGGATTTGCTTCCGGACTACCCCTGTTTGTTCTCTTGCAGCTTGTACAGGCGTGGTTGCGCGGTGCAGGGGTGGGGCTGACCGAGATTGGGCTTTTTGCCCTCGCACAGATTCCCTACACCTGGAAATTCATCTGGTCACCACTCGCCGAACGTTATCCGTTGCCGTTTCTTGGACGCCGTCGCGGCTGGATGTTGTTGACACAGCTGGTTCTGGTATGCGGATTTGCGGCTTTTGGGTATTTCGACCCAGTGCTGGACATCCAATGGGTGTTTGGCATTGCCCTGATGGTGGCTTTCTTCAGCGCAAGTCAGGATATTGTGATCGATGCCTATCGGCGTGAGCTCTTACCCACCGAGGAAGAGCTTGCCATGGGTAACACAATTCATGTGCAGGTTTATCGAATTGCTGGGTTTATCCCTGGTTCACTGGGATTCATCCTCGCCGATTACCTGCCCTGGAGTGTCGTTTACTGGATCATGGCAGCGTTCATGATGGTTGGCGTTGTTACGACGTTGATCATCCGTGAAGCCGTCCTTACGCCGATCATTCCACCGACATTGAAGGCAGCGGTCATCGAGCCGTTTCGCGAGTATTTCTCGCGCCGTGGTTGGCGTTATGCCGTGCTGGTGCTGGTTTTTCTGTTCGCCTATAAATTTGGCGACAGTATGGCCACGACGTTGTCCACGTCCTTCTACCTCGACCTTGGGTTCACCAAGACGCAAATCGGGCTTGTGGCAAAAAATGCCGGTTTCTGGCCGGCGCTGATTGGCGGCCTGCTTGGCGGGTTATTAATCGTCAAGATCGGGATCAACCGCGGACTGTGGCTGTTTGGTGTCGTGCAGCTAGTTACCATATTAGGGTTCGCTTATCTGGCTCAGATAGGTAATGACCTTGTGGTGCTGGCTGCTGTGATAGCTGCCGAGTACCTGGGTGTCGGGCTTGGAACCGCGGCCTTTGTTGCGTTTATAGCCCGCGAGACTTCGCCTGTACTGGCCGCAACCCAATTCGCCTTGTTCAGCGCAATTACGGCACTGCCGCGTACTTTCACGGCTGCGGCAACGGGTTGGCTTGTCGAGATGGTGGGATGGGAGGAGTTTTTCTATTTGTGCGCTCTGTTGGCAGTGCCAGGAATGTTCTTGCTCATCTGGGTCGCGCCGTTCAACAAACCGTCCGAAAAAGGGATCAGGTAGACCTGACCCCTTTTTCGCTGGTTGTTACCAACGATACGTGGAAGCGACACGCTCCCCGACAAATTCCACACCTTCCGCTTCCAGACGCCGTCGTTGCACGTTGTGCCCGTCGCTGTCGGCTCGCAGTGATATGCGCAGGCTCGCGTTGATCACACGGTGCCACGGCAGTTTGGTATCCTCGGGCAATTCGCTCAACGTGCGCCCTACCAGGCGGGCGTGGCGAGGCATTCCAGCTAGGTTGGCTACCTGACCATAGGTCGCCACCGAGCCTTTGGGAATGGCAGCCACTACCTGCCAGATCCGCTCCTGAGGAGAAAGTTGACTTGTATCACCTTCCTCTCCAGATTGAGCGAAAGTTCTTCGCAACGGTCGATTCATGGCACCCTGGTTAGTGATTTTTTTTCTGACTCCCATTGTCGAAATGTACCTGCTCATCGAGGTCGGTGGCACCATCGGCACCTTGCCCACCATTGCACTGGTGATGTTGACCGCCGTCATTGGGGTCGCGCTCTTGCGACGCCAGGGTCTGGCGACACTCACCCGCGGACTGGGTCGCCTGCAGCGTGGCGAAGTACCCGCTCAGGAGATGGCTGAAGGTATATTGCTTGCCATTTCGGGTGCTCTGCTGCTCACTCCGGGTTTCGTCACCGACGCGGTAGGGTTTACTTTTCTGCTGCCTGCCAGTCGCGTTGTGATCGCCCGTAGGCTGCTTGCCAAGGTTACCATCATCGGCGCTCAGAGCGCGGCTGG
>SMWK01000254.1 GCA_004356895.1 Gammaproteobacteria bacterium | reverse complement strand
GTACTCGACCGAAGCGAAGGCATCGGAAGGTGAATAGCTCATCGTGAGCCAGATTCCGGTGAGCAACTGCATCACCAAGACAAACATCGAAAGAATGCCGAAGAAGTACCAGAAGTTGAAGTTCTTCGGCGCGTAACACTTGGACATGTGGTATTCGAAGGTTTCCGTCAAAGGGAAACGTTCGTCTACCCACCCTATGAAGTTCGACCACGCCTGTGCCATCTTTCCCTGTGGCTGCTCCATCAGGCGGTGTCCTCGTCCACACCGATGATCACTACCTTATCGCTGACGAACTGGTAGGGCGGCACCTTGAGGTTATCGGGAGCAGGCACTCCCTTGACTACCCGACCAGCTAAATCAAATCGAGAACCGTGGCACGGGCAGAAAAACCCCCCCTGCCAGTTCTCATCGAACGGCTCCGGTTGAACCTCACCATAATACTTCGGCGAACAGCCGAGGTGGGTACATATCCCGAGATAAATGCCTATCTCCGGGCGCTTGGAACGCCACGGATTCTTGGCGTATTCAGGCTGCATGTCCGGATTGTCCGAGTCTGGGTCAGCGAGATTCGGACTTTCGCGTCCGATCTGCGCCAGCGCTGCGGGATTCCGATAGACGACGAACAGCGGTTGTCCACGCCACGCGGGCATTGGACCCAGGATCTCCCCGGGTTTGAGTTTACTGAAGTCGATGGTAATCGGGGCACCCATCGCTCTTGCTTTTGCGCTTGGGTTCCACGATTTGACAAACGGTACGGCAACACCGATCGCACCCACCCCAGCCACCGTCAAAGAGGCACCAATAAGAAAGTAACGACGTTGTTTATTGATTCTGCTCGGGTCCAGCGCACTCGCGATGGGCGCCGCCGAGGTTGATTCTGACGGACCCATTTCCGTTACTTCGCCATCGCTCACAGAAATGCTCCCCCGTTCCCGGTGCTCCAACAACTCAAAAAATTAACGATCAAATGCCTGGTTACGTACGGTGTTTTGTCTATCGATTTTAGCACACGCGTCAAGACCAGCATTTTTGCGACAGGTAAGCGCACCTACCTGGCGAGGCCGGTGTTGGTTGGTCGTTAGCGTTTCGAGTACTGAGGCCGTTTGCGGGCTTTGCGCAAACCGACTTTCTTGCGTTCCACTTCTCGTGCATCACGCGTCAGGAATCCGGCCTTGCGCATCGGGACGCGCAACGCTTCGTCATACTCGACCAGCGCGCGAGCAATGCCATGGCGGATCGCTCCCGCCTGTCCGGAATTACCACCGCCGCGCACCGTTACCCACACGTCCAGCTTGTCGCCTAGCTCCGCTACCTCTAACGGTTGACGCACGATCATGCGCGCGGTCTCTCGTCCAAAGTATTTGTCGAGCGGATTCGAATTGACAGAGATAGTGCCGTTACCTGTCTTGATAAATACCCGCGCTGCTGAGGTCTTGCGGCGCCCGGTACCGTAATGAGAAGTAGCTGCCACCTATAGCTCCAAAGGTTCTGGTTGTTGGGCGGCGTGCGGATGTTCGGATCCGGCATACACCTTGAGTTTCTTATACATAGCACGACCGAGTGGGTTGCGTGGCAACATTCCCTTTACCGCTTTCTCCACGATGCGCTCGGGATGCGACTCCTGGAGGTGTTTAAAACTTGTCGCCTTGATGCCACCGGGATAGCCACTGTGGCGGTAATAAATCTTGTCCGTGAATTTCTTGCCCGTCACGCGCACCTTTTCGGCATTAACCACGATGATATAGTCACCAGTATCCACATGGGGCGTGTAAATGGGTTTGTGCTTACCACGCAGGCGCCGCGCCACTTCTGTAGCTAAACGACCCAGCGTTTTGTTCTCGGCGTCTACAACGAACCAAGTGCGCTGCACATCTTCCGCGCGCATGCTTACGGTTTTCATACGGGTTAACGTTGACCGGATTTTCAGGACGGCGAATATTAGCGGAGGGCTTCGTCATTTACAACGCCCGATCCGGGGGATTTACAGGTGCTTGGGGTGTCGGGTCGCGAACAGCCGGTCCCGCCTGGAGTTCCGCGCCACAAGAATCACGCGCGGTGGGTGCGGGCCAGATACTCATGAGATTGCATCTCCAACAACCGACTCTCCGTACGGTGGAATTCGAAGCGGTGGTGCCCACCACCGTACAATTCCGTGGGGGTCGTTTCGGCGGAGATGATGAGTTTGACGTTGTGGTCGTAGAACTCATCAACCAGGCTGATGAAACGCCGGGCGGCATCCTCGTTGCGTGGGCTAAATCGCGGCACGTTGCTGAGCAACACGGCATGGTAGATGCGTGAGAGTTCGATGTAGTCGTTCTGGCTGCGGGGACCTTCGCAAATTGCGGAGAAATCGAACCAGACCACGTCGTCGGCTACACATCGAGCAACAATGGGGCGTCCCTCAATCTCCAGGGTAACGTCATACTCGGTTTTGTCGGGGGCAAGCGCTGCAAAGCTGCGCGCCAGACTATTTTCGGCGTCCCCATCGAGGGGGGCGTGGTAGATTTCTGCACGCTCGAGCACTCGCAAGCGGTGGTCCGTATCGCCATACACTTCAAACACCCGGGTATGCGTCTCGATCAGCTCGATGACGGGAAGGAAGCGGCTGCGTTGCAGTCCGTTTTCGTACAGTTTGTTGGGTTCCACGTTCGAGGTAGCCACCAGGGTGACGCCGCGCTCGAACAACGCCTGCAGCAACTCTCCCAAAATCATTGCATCGCCAATATCTGAGACGAAAAACTCGTCAAAACACAAAATGTTCCCCTCCCGTTCAAGGCGGTCGGCCACGAGCTGTAGCGGATCAGGTGTTCCGGCGAGATCTTTGAGCTCGTGATGTACCCGCTGCATGAAACGGTGAAAGTGCATTCGCATCCGCTGTGACTCCGGGAGACACTCGTAGAAGAGATCCATGAGCATCGTTTTACCCCGGCCGACCCCACCCCACAGATAAAGCCCTTTGAGAGGTGTCGAGGACCCTGGCCGTAACCATTTCAACAAGCGCGAGAAGTGGCCTCGATCGCGCGCAAGCGATCGTTTGAGCAATTCATGGTAGAGCCCATCGAGGAGCTCGGTAACGGCTCGCTGCGCGGGATCTCTGGAGAAGCCTGGCCGGAGGAGCAGTTCCTGGTATCGTTCAAGTGGCGACATGGGGGCGCACTGTAGCGCCTTGCAGCAAATACGTGCAACGGGCTTTGGCGGTGGGGTGTTTTTCGCCGGATCGAGCTGGTAACGTCCTCGCTATGCGGGAATTCGTCAGATACGTCCTCATTCCGGCAACTGTCGGGGGCCTGGTGGGCTTTGCGGTCATGCTCGTCATGCACTTCGACACCACGTCCAGCAAGCCCGGTTATGCTACGGCGGTTAAGCGAGCCGCACCGAGTGTCGTGAACATCTCCACTAGCAAACTCGTTGCGCCACCCATCTGCCAGCTGCCCCGTTTTCGCGACTGGTGCAGCCGGTTCTCTACCGATGGCAGCAGGCGCATGAATAATTCGCTGGGCTCCGGTGTCATCGTAAGCGAAGACGGCTACATTCTGACTAACAACCACGTCATCGCAGGCGCCGATGAGATTCTCGTGGGCTTCTCCAATGGGCAGGTCACCACCGCAACGCTTGTCGGCAGCGACCCCGAAACCGACCTGGCGGTGATTCGCGTCCAAGCGAGCGGTCTGACACCCATTCGTGTCGGATCTTCAGATGAAGTCGAGGTGGGCGATGTTGCCCTCGCCATCGGCAATCCCTTTGGTATCGGACAAGCCGTGTCGTCTGGAATCATCAGCGCCAAGGGCCGGGCCGGGGTCAGCCCGAGCCCCTATGACGACTTCATCCAAACAGACGCGGCGATTAATCCGGGTAACTCGGGCGGGGCGTTAATTGACGCCGAAGGCAACCTGATCGGCATCAACACCATGATCGTCTCTCGTTCCGGGGGTTCGGAGGGTATTGGCTTTGCCATTCCGGTCCGGCTCGCCATGAGCATCCTGAATGAGATCGTGCAGAACGGCCGGGTAACTCGTGGCTGGCTGGGTGTGATACTTGCCAACGCGCCACCCGCGGGGGCCGGTGTTGGTCTCGAAATTTTAAAGGTCGTGCGCGATTCGCCCGCAGATGCCGCGGGATTGAGGGTTGGTGACTACATCCTCGCCATCAATGAACGTCCAGCAGTAAATTCGCTGGTGGTTACCCGGCAGATAGCCCACGCAGAGCCGGGAAGCGATCTGGAACTCGACGTGATGCGCCGGGGTCAACAACTCTCCCTTACAGCCGAATCCGGTGTGCGTCCTTAATTTGCGGTCAGGGTATTTTACTTAACCACCATTGTGATCGATTTCGCGCAACCGCAACTCCGCAGCACGGGCGTGTGCTTCTAAGCCTTCCCCATTGGCCAGTGTCACCGCTACGCGTGCCAGCATCTGCGAGCCTTCGACGCTCAAACGAACGACAGAGCTGCGTTTCTGGAAATCACTTACGCCGAGCGGCGACGAGAACCGGGCGGTTCCAAACGTGGGTAACACATGACTCGGTCCTGCGACATAGTCACCCATTACCTCAGGGGAGTGGGCGCCCATAAAAATTGCACCCGCATGGCGTATCTCCCCGAGGAGCGCATCCGGATCGGCCACGGCTAGCTCGAGGTGTTCCGGGGCGATGCGATTAGCAATCTCAGTAGCCTCGATTAGATCGCGGGTTTTGATCAGCGCCCCACGCGCAGACAACGATGCACTTATCGTTTCCGCGCGCAGGCGTTCGGGCAGCAAACGTACCATGGCGGCCTCGACGGCTTTGAGATAGGCCGAATCCGGGCACAACAAAATGGCTTGCGCAGAGGCGTCGTGTTCGGCTTGAGAAAAAAGGTCCATCACCACCCACTCAACAGGCCCGGTTCCGTCGGCGATCACCAGGACTTCGCTGGGGCCGGCAATCATGTCGATGCCCACATCGCCGAATACCAGGCGCTTCGCGGCCGCAACATAAGCACCACCGGGACCTGCGATCTTGTCCACCTTTGGTACGGTTTCGGTACCATACGCCAGCGCGGCAATCGCTTGTGCGCCACCGATAGTGAATGCAGCATCGATCTGCCCTACATGGGCAGCCGCCAGCACAAGCGGGTTACGCACGCCATCCGGCATCGGCACAGTCATGATTATTTCAGAAACGCCGGCGACCCGGGCAGGCAAAGCCGTCATGAGCACGGTGGACGGATAGGCAGCCTGACCACCCGGTACGTAGAGGCCAACCCTGTCCAGAGGTGTGATGCGTTGCCCTAAGCGGTTCCCTTGGGAATCCGTAAATTCCCAATCCGAAGTAAGTTGCCGCTCGTGATAGTCGGTGATGCGCTCAGCCGCCACCAGGAGCGCTTCACGCTCTGACGCAGGAAGACTCTCGAAAGCAGCGGCGAAATCGCTTTGATCCAAGGTAAGGGCTGCCATGTCCGGGGCGTCAAACCGATCCAGTCTGGCGGTCAAAGCCAACAGAGCGGAGTCCCCATCGCGACGAACCTCACCGATCACGTTGGTGGCGAAGCGGGTGACCTCACTGTCCTCGCTAGCATCCCAGCGCAGAATCTCATCAAGTCGCTCGGGGAATGTCTCATCCACCGTGTTCAGATTGGCGATAGCAAACTTCACCGAGGTATCACCTTTCAACTAGGTTTTGCCGCAGCCGCTCGATCAGGTGCTGTACCTCATCGAACCTGGTTTTCATCGAAGCGTGATTCACAATCAACCGGGCGCTGATTTCCGCAATGGTTTCGAGTGGTTCCAGACCGTTGGCCCTCAGCGTATTGCCGGTATCAACGATATCGACGATACAATCCGCCAGGTTCATCAACGGCGCCAGCTCCATCGCCCCGGAAAGCTTGATGATTGAAACGTGACGACCTTTGGACTCGTAGTACTCCTCGGCAATGTTGACGAACTTGGTTGCCACTGTCAGCGGACTCTGGTTCAACCCGGCACCAACCGGGGCCGCCGACATGATCCTGCACCGACCGATACCAAGATCGAGCCTTTCATAAAACCCGCCACCACCACGGTACTCGAGTAGCGTATCTTTACCCGTAATACCCACATCCGCTGCACCGTACGCGACGTAAGTAGGCACATCAGAACCGCGCATAATGACGAGACGGTGGTCGCCATCGACCGTCTTGAACACGAGTTTTCTACTCCCATAGATGTCTTCCTCCGGGCGGATACCTGCAGCCTCGAGCAACGGCATACATTCTTTGAGAATCCGTCCGCGATTGAGTGCAATCGTCAAGCCCACTTATGACGCCCCTTCAACCGGAAACCCGCTGCACATCGGCACCAAGTTGCAGCAGCTTTTCCTCTATGGTCTCGTAGCCGCGGTCGATGTGATAAATTCGATCGATCAGGGTTTCGCCCACAGCGACCAATGCCGCAACCACCAGACTGAAGGATGCGCGTAGGTCTGTCGCCATCACGGGTGCCGCCTTGAGTGAATCCACCCCATGTACGATGGCGGTTGACGGCCCCACCAGCTCGATGTTGGCACCCAGTCGGTTGATCTCCTGAACGTGCATGAAGCGGTTTTCGAAAATCGTTTCTGTGACGCGACTGGTTCCCTTGGCGATCGCATTCATCGCAAGATACTGTGCCTGCATGTCTGTCGGAAACATCGGATAAGGTGCTGTTGTAATATCCACCGCCAACGGCCGCTTGCCACCCATATCAAGCTCTATCCAATCATCTCCCAGCGATAGCTCAGCGCCGCTTTCGATCAGTTTGTCCAGCACAGCCTGCAAGGTATCAGGACGTGCACCATCAAGCCTCACACGGCCACCGGTCGCGGCGGCCGCAATGAGGTATGTCCCCGTTTCAACCCGGTCTGGCATCACATCGAAGACGCAGCCAGCGAGGGCCGTCACTCCTGTTATTTCCACGTTGGGGGTACCGTGTCCGGAGATTCGCGCTCCCATGGCGTTGAGGAACTCGACGAGATCCACCACCTCCGGTTCGCACGCGGCGTTGTGGATGCGGGTAATCCCATCTGCAAGACATGCCGCCATGATGACGTTCTCAGTGCCTGTGACGGTAACCAGATCGAACGTGAACTCGGCACCCTTGAGACCATGTTCCGCCGTGGCACTCACATAACCGTCCACAACATTGATTTCAGCACCTAACGCCTCGAAACCCTTGAGGTGCTGATCGACCGGGCGTGCGCCGATGGCGCAACCGCCTGGCAGTGACACATCAGCCCTGCCGTACTTGGCGAGCAGTGGGCCCATCACCAGAAATGACGCACGCATGGTTTTGACGAGCTCGTACGGTGCCCGCAATTCTCTCAAATCGTTCGCGGATACCTCGACCCGCATCTTCTCGTCGATGACCACATTTGCACCAAGACATCCGAGTAGTTCGATCATCGTCGTAACGTCGTGCAGGTGCGGTACGTTACCGATCACCACCGATTTATCGGTCAGCAAGGCTCCCGCAAGTATGGGTAGCGCGGAATTTTTTGCACCGGACACCTTCAGTGTGCCGGACAAGCGACGCCCGCCTTTGATGAGCAACTTATCCATCTAATCTGGTGTTAGCGCACGAATTGTCACAGCGTGCAGCGAACCATCTTTGATGAATTCATCAATGCATCCATAAACAAGCTGCTGCTTCTGGACACGGCTCTTGCCTTCGAACACCTTGCTAGTGACGGTAATGAGCGCACGATTGCCGTCCAGCTCAACTTCGACCAGAGACTCGGCCAAAGTGGCATGAATGCTCTCGATGATCCGCTTTTGCATACTTCTTTCTTATTTGATGGGAAGAACTTCGGTCAATCCGGAGACGTCTATGATGTTACGTAAATCGTGAGGAACGTCTATGTAAACAATGGACTTTCCATGGGCATGAGCGTACCTGAACCAGGCCATGAGCAGCGCGACGGCCAGGCTGTTAAATTGCTCTAACCCCGAAAGATCAAAAGTACATTCATTTCCTTCTGCGGTTTTCTGTTCGAATATATGCTTTTCACCCAACGCGCGAACGTTCGCGATATTGTCTAACGTGATTTTGTCCGGAAGATAGAATCCGCGCGCTTGCGTGCCAGCATTCAAGATCCAACCTCGTCGGTTGAGGTGGCTTGCGCATCCTCGCCATCAGCGGCTTTTTCAGCTTCTTGTTCGGCATTGGATTGCACGACGTTCGACCAGGCCTCAATCACTTTATTGAGGTCGCCGCCATACTTGCTGTCAGTCGCAGCGCTGGCAAACTGGCTACGATAGGTGAGCCCGATATTTACGCCGTTGATAGTTATGTTACGCATCCGCCAGACATCATCTTTTCCCAGCCCCATCTCGTAGAGCAACGGATATACCTCGCCGGTGCTCGTGCGAATCTCCATTTTTACCCGTTCCCGCTTCGGTTTACGCGGTGGCCGGTCAGCCGGAACGAGAACAACTTCACCATCGCTGAACCCGGTCAAAGCAAGCGCATAACTTCTCACCAATCCCCATTTGAAAGTCTCGGCAAACCTTGCCCGCTGATCCTGCGTTGCCTTCTTGTAATGTACGGCCATCACATTGCGGGCAAACCCGGTAAAGTCCACAACCGGATTGAGCAGTGCCTCGACCGCTACGAAGAACCGTTCGGGGTCCTCTTCGGCATATCCACGCGCTTCCTCGATCAGTGCCAACAGACCATCTGAGGTGTTCTGCACGACCTCGCGCGCCGAAGGGCTGGCGGCGTTTGCGGATGCCACCAATCCGATCAACCCGACTAATCCAATCAATCCTTGCAACTGTCTCAATCCAACCAGTGCGGCAGCAAGCCTCCTCAGCCTTTTTGCTACATCAACCATCTAAGAAGCTCCCAAACGAGTGACCAGATCACCGATCAGATTTTCCAACACCATTGCGCCCTGGGTCTGTTCGATTTCATCACCGTCCGACAAGGTCTCCTCATCAGCACCCGGTAACAGATTGATGTATCTCGCCCCCAGGATGCCTTCGGTGAGGATCTGTGCACCGGTATCCATACTGAGGACGCCTCCAGACCCTTTTAACTCCATGCTGACGATGGCTTCCCCATACTCCAGGTCGACGTCGATGGCCGCCACGCGTCCAACCGTCACACCAGCAATGCTTACTTTGGCGCGAGTCTGCAAGCCCGCAACATCATCGAACCTCGCAGTGACCGTGTAACTCGAGCGATCCGCCGCGAGATTGACCCCGCTCACCCTGACTGCCAGAAAAATCAAAGCCAGGGTCCCCGCGAGCACAAAGGCTCCCGTGCTAATCTCTACCGTCCGCATGCGCACTATTTAAAATCTCCGTACATACTCAACGTCAGCAGGAAGTCTATGGCTAAAACCATTACGGAAGACACTACCACCGTTCTCGTGGTCGCAAGCCCTATGCCTTCGGGTGTGGGTTCCGTATCGTAACCCTGGAACACCGCAATCCAGGTTATCACCACAGCGAATACAACACTTTTCACCACACCTTTGCCAATATCATCCCAGATTTCCACTTCCGCCTGAATACCGGACCAGAACCCACCCGGATCACCCCCCATCCACTCCACCGCGACAATCATGCCGCCATAAATGGCGACGACGTTGAAGATCGCGGTGAGTAACGGCAGGCTCACGAAACCCGCCCACAGGCGCGGTGCGACAATTCTCTGGAGCGGATCAACGCCCATCATCTCCATGCTGGACAGTTGCTCCGTGGTCTTCATGAGTCCGATCTCTGCCGTGATTGCAGACCCGGCCCGACCCGCGAACAACAGCGCGGTGACCACCGGCCCCAGCTCGCGCAACAGCACTAATGCGAGTCCTACGCCAACTGCGTCCTGGGCGCCAAACTTCGCCAGCTGGGTATGGAACTGCAACGCCAGCACCGCCCCGATGCAAAAAGCGGACAGCACCACAATAACCAGCGAAAGCACCCCAACCTGATATATCTGCTTTATGATCAGAGGTACATCGGCAGGCCGTGGCAACCTCCACAACGCTGCCGCAAAGACGAGCGTCGCACGACCAACACCCGCTAAACGATCCAGTGAGCGGCTGCCAACTCCGCGCAGAAAGCGAATCACGCTCCAGTGCTCCAACAACTTAATGTTGATGGGTTCAGTTGTTGGAACACTAGTGTCCTGAACACCGACCCGGAAGGCTCGGTGGGAACGGAACGGTCTGCCTTTGCATAGTTACTTCACAGATCCCAACACGTCATAGAGAAATTCATCCGCCGGATAGTGGAAGGGAACGGGGCCATCCGGATTACCCGCCATAAACTGGCGGATGCGTGACGATGGGTGATTGTGCAGGACATCGGGGTGCCCTTGGCCGACTACCTTGCCATCGGCAATGATATAAATCTGATCGCATATGCTCACGGTCTCGTGGATATCATGAGAAACCAGCAGGCTCGTCGCATTGAGGGCGCCATTGAGTTTCTGGATGAGGCTCACCAACACGCCCATCGCTATCGGATCCTGCCCGGTGAAGGGTTCGTCATACATCAGCAACTGTGGATCCAGTGCGATCGCGCGGGCGAGCGCTACACGACGCGCCATGCCACCCGACAGCTGACCAGGGAGCAGATCCCTCGCGCCGCGCAGACCCACAGCGTTCAACTTCATCAAAACGAGGTCGCAAATACTGTCTTCTGGCAGATCCGTGTGTTCGCGTAAAGGAAACGCAACGTTTTCAAAAACAGTGAGATCGGTAAACAGCGCCGAGGATTGAAATAACATCCCAATACCCTCACGCAGTTCAAAGAGCTCCGCGCGCCCTAAGTCACCTACGTTCTTACCCGCGACTCGCACAACACCTGCATCCGGCTTGACCTGCCCCCCGATGATTCTGAGCAACGTGGTCTTACCGCTCCCGCTCGGCCCCATGATGGCCGTGATCTTGCCTCGAGGAACGGTGAGTGAGAGTCCATCGAATACGACTCGATCACCGCGTTGAAAGTACAGATCCTCAATCTCGATAAGATTCGTGTCATCCATGAAGCAACTGCCTACCCCAAGCGGAGCAACTATACCACCCACCATCCATCTTGGCTGAGCGCGCAGATACGGCTACAGTTGGTGGCTTGCGATCACGTTGGAAGACTTGAACCTTTCATATGACCCTGTGGGTTCCCCTACTCGCGATAATTGCAGGCTTCAGCCTGCTGATCTGGAGCGCGGACAAGTTCCTTTCCGCGGCAGCCAGCGTCGCCACCAACTTCGGCGTTTCGAAACTGTTTATCGGGCTGACTGTGGTCTCGGTAGGTACCTCCGCGCCTGAAATTCTCGTTGCGATTACCGCGGCGTTTAATGGCAATCCGCTACTGGCGGTTGGCAACGCAGTCGGCTCCAACATTGCCAACATTGGTCTGGTCCTTGGAGTTACCGCACTCATTGCGCCGCTGCCATTTTCGCGAAGCGTTCTGCGCGCCGAGTTGCCGTGGCTGCTCATGGCCACGGGTTTCGCGTTGTTACTGCTTTCTGATCTCGAGCTTTCGGTCACCGACGGTCTTTTACTGCTTGCCGCACTCGGCGTGATCCTCTATCGACTGGTCCAGAACGAAAAATCCAGCAACTCTGGCAAAAACGAGATTTCCGAGGCGATCAACGATGAATTAGCAGACATCCCCACCATGACCAGCCAACGGGCAACGTTCTGGCTTGTGCTCGGCATACTCGTGCTGGTCCTGAGCGCCAGGCTGCTCGTGTGGGGGGCAACCCAAATCGCCGTGCTGCTCGGGGTCACCGAGATGATCATCGGGCTTACCATCGTCGCTGTGGGAACGAGCCTGCCTGAGCTTGCCGCCACTGTTGGCGCCGCAATCAAGGGTCATTCGGACATCGCGATCGGCAACGTGGTCGGTTCCAATATCCTCAACATCCTGCTCGTACTCGCGATACCCGGGCTCATCACGCCAACGGTTCTGGAAAACGTGTCGTTGTGGCGCGATTGCGGCATGATGCTGGCACTGACGCTGTTACTTGCGCTGTTTGCCTATGCGGTCAACACCCGCCCAGTTATTACCCGTTTTGAGGGTGCGGTAATGCTTCTGGCCTGGTTAGGCTACAACGCGCTGCTCGTCCAGCAAGTCCAATTCCAGTAATGAACTTCCCCAACGAAGTACTCCGACGCGCGGCTAATGTCGCACTCGTCGCATTCGACGTCGACGGGGTGCTCACCGACGGCAAGATCTACTACAACGACAACGGCCAGGAGACGAAAGCTTTTCACGTGCAGGACGGCAGCGCCATCAAACTTCTGCAGCAAAACGGCGTGGAAGTGGCCATCATCACCGGCCGGTGCTCTGCCATGGTCGAGCGACGAGCCACGGAACTGGGTATCGAACACCTGTACCAGGATTCGGAGAACAAACGCCTTGCCGTTGATACAATCATGACAACGCTTAAGATCGAGATCGACGCCGTTGCTTATGTCGGGGACGATCTAGGCGATATCGACTTATTCGATCAGGTGGGCCTCGCTATCAGCGTGCCCAACGGACATCCCGCAGCAATTGCCCGTGCCCACTACGTAACAGAAGTGAACGGCGGTGGCGGGGTTGCCCGCGAGGTCTGTCAGTTGATCCTGTCCGGTAAGGGGCTCTGGCGCTACGACTAGCAGCGGTCTCAAAGATGAGAATCGATTGTGAACGAAACCATTGACAGCACGATTCGTTATCGACCCGCGAGATCCTTCTGGTCCGCGCTGGCGCTGGCGGGTGTTGTTGCGGGGTTCTGGTTTCTTTTCGGACAGTTCGATGAGGTGCCCGCCGACCCGAAGCTCCCGATGGAGTTAGTTGGCGAGCCCGATCTCTACATCGAGGAGGCAATCATCACTCAGTTTCGGAGGGACGGAGCACTCAAGTATCGGCTTCAATCCCAGGAGATTCGTCATTTTGAACTCGACATGGTGACCTACTTACAGGCACCGGAGTTGACCCT
The DNA here is from genome assembly GCA_004356895.1 of Gammaproteobacteria bacterium. Lineage (GTDB taxonomy): Bacteria > Pseudomonadota > Gammaproteobacteria > Pseudomonadales > Azotimanducaceae > SMWK01. The sequence goes on along the minus strand of SMWK01000254.1, from coordinate 15,299 downwards.
TTACGGTGTTGAAAACCCACCATGGCACCTCGCGTCGGAGCACGGTGATATCCACCAAAGCCTGACGCGCTCGGGCGACACCGAGGAAGTCGTGACCCTGAGGGAGTCCGTAACTGTCCGGCAACGATTCGCAGACGGCCGCTACACCAGTCTCTATGCGTCATCGCTCGATCTGTATCCCGACCGTCAATACGCTGAAACCGACCAAAGTGTTATGATCGACACCGAGGTCGGCCGAACTCTGGCTGTAGGGCTCCAAGCCCATCTGGAGCGCGGTTTGCTTATGTTTTCGTCTTCCACCGAACAACGAGTCCACACCATCGTACTGCCAGGACAGTTCAAATAGACATGTTGCGTACATCCCGATTTGTTACCGGCATTGGCGTGGTAGTGTTCAGCTCAGGTCTGCTCGCGCTACCGGAGGACGCCGCCCAGCCCATCCATATTCAAGCTGATTCCCTGGAGATGGATCAACAGGCTCAACGGGGGATTTATCGCGGCTCAGTGAGGGTTGACCAAGGCACGCTACGTGTTACTGCTGACGAAATGATCGTGGAGATTCGTGACAACAAAGTGATAAAAATTACGGCCTCCGGTAATCCCGCACACTACCAGCAGCAGCTCGAAAAGAACGAGGGGCAAGTCGAGGCAGACGCTTCGATCATCATCTACCACACCCTGGAGGAACGTCTGGACCTTCGTGGCAACGCCTTGCTGACCCAGCAAGGCAACAAGATCAGCGGGGATTACATCAGATACGATATCGTTGCCGGAAAGGTGGATGCACAAGCCGAAGAGGACGGCAGGGTCCTCGTGGTGCTGGAACCCGCCGATCTAGAAGAGTGACTGTTACCGAACTCAAGAAATCTCGGCTTGAGGTGAGGTCACTGCGCAAGCAATACGGCAACAAGCTGGCTGTCGAAAGCGTCAGTCTTACCGTGCACAGCGGCGAGATCGTCGGACTGCTTGGACCCAACGGCGCCGGAAAAACCACCTGTTTCTACATGATCGTTGGATTGTTGAAAGCCGACGCGGGAGATATTTATCTCGACGAACGTCGGCTGACCCAGGCAGCCATGCATACCCGGGCCCGCGCGGGCATCGGCTACCTGCCTCAGGAAGCCAGCGTTTTCCGCAAACTCAGCACTGAAAACAACCTGCGCGCCATCCTTGAATTACGTCCAGACACGAACCGTCTGGCACGAGAGGCGTTACTTGAGAAGCTACTGGATGAATTCAGTCTGCAGGGGGTACGCAAGTCGCTCGGCGAGCGGTTGTCCGGCGGAGAACGCCGCCGGCTGGAGATCGCCCGGGCCCTCGCAACGAAACCACGTTTCATGCTGCTCGACGAACCATTCGCGGGAGTCGATCCGATTTCGCTGGCAGATATCAAAAACGAGATTCGCAAGCTGGCTGCGCGCCGAATCGGTGTGTTGATCACTGATCACAACGTCCGGGAGACTCTTGATATTTGTGATCGAGCCTACATCGTCAATGAGGGCCACATCATTGCAGAAGGCTCACCTGAGACCATACTACGCAATGAGACTGTTAGAAACGTGTATTTGGGCGAAGGATTCAAACTGTAAATCATGGCTCACCGGCCGCACCAACACTTAAGCCGCTCAAAAGGGAGACAAGGAGGCAAAAGCCCAGCTCGTACTCGATCATCATGAAACAGACCCTTTCCCTGAAGCTCGGACAGCACCTGGCAATGACCCCCCAGCTGCAGCAGGCAATCCGCTTATTGCAGCTCTCAACATTGGATCTGCGCCTGGAAATTCAGGAGACCTTAGAGTCAAATCCGATGCTCGAGCTCGAAGAGGAGGAGGCATCAACCGAATCAGAGATGTTGGCAGAAACTCAAACGGTGTCTCCGGCACCCGTTTCCGTCACAACAACTGGCAACGAATCCGAAGATGCCGCAACGAGCGTCGACAACGCTTTCGAGCAGCCTATTCCCGACGAACTGCCGGTAGACACCAGTTGGGATGATATCTATCAACCATCCTCAGCCATGCCCACAACTCAGAATTCCGACGGGGGCGGCTGGGACATCGATGCCACTAACAGCACCTCCGAGACGCTCCAAGATCATCTTCTCTGGCAACTCAACCTGACACCCATGTCCGAGATCGATCAGGTAATTGCCACGGCGATCATCGATGCCATCGACACTGACGGGATGCTTACCCTCACGGTGGATGAAATCACCGAAAGCGCTGCCTCTTTTGCCAGCCTCGGAGACGGCATCGAAATCGAGACCGATGAGGTCATTGCGGTACTGAAACGAATTCAACATTTTGATCCGACCGGGATTGCCGCGCGAGATCTCGGCGAATGCCTGTCGCTACAACTCATGGCCCTGCCGAGCGAAACCCCCTGGCGCGGCAAAGCAGTGGAGCTGGTAGAAAATTATCTGGACATTCTCGGGGCAAGGGACTTTACCACGCTCAAGCGCAAAACCAAGTTAGCCGAAAAGGATCTTGCTTGTGTCACCGCGCTCATCCAGTCGCTGAATCCACGACCGGGAACAGCCATTGCCAGTGAGGAACCCCAGTACATCACACCCGACGTGACCGTCAAAAAAATCAACGGACGCTGGGTGGTGGAGCTCAACGGCGAAGCCACCCCAAAACTACGCATCAACGATAGTTACGCACGTATGGTACGCCGTGCCGACAATAGCGCTGACAACACGTTCCTGAAAAACAACCTGCAAGAGGCACGCTGGTTCCTGAAGAGCCTGCAAAGTCGCAACGAAACGTTGCTCAAGGTGGCGACCAAAATTGTCGAACACCAGCGGGGATTTTTAGAATACGGCGAAGAAGCGATGAAACCCCTCGTCCTGCACGACATCGCAGAGGCGGTGGAGATGCACGAATCCACTATTTCCAGGGTTACCAGCCGAAAGTACATGCACACACCACGGGGTATTTTTGAGCTGAAATACTTCTTTTCGAGCCACGTTGGAACGAACACCGGCGGGGAGGTTTCCAGCACGGCAATTCGCGCCTTGATCAAGAAGCTCACAGCAGATGAAAACCCCAGAAAACCATTGAGTGATAATTCAATCGCAGCAATACTGGCCGACCAAAACATAAGGGTTGCGCGACGCACGGTAGCCAAATATCGAGAATCTATGGCTATTCCACCATCTAATGAACGCAAGCGTTTAGTTTGACTGGCCCTTTAGGGAGGTAGTTTATGCAGCTCAGCATCTCCGGACTTCATATGGATGTCACTGACGCCCTCAAGAGTTACGTCACCGGGAAGCTCGAGAAACTAGAACGCCACTACGACCACATCACCAACGTTCACGTTGTACTCAGTGCGAAAAAGCTGCAACAACGTGCAGAAGCAACCATACATATAAGCGGTGCCGAACTCTTCGCTGATGCCGATTGCGAAGACCTTTACGCAGCCATTGACAAACTGGCCGACAAGCTGGATCGACAATTAATCAAACACAAAGAGAAAGTCACAAACCGCCATCAACGAGGCCGTCACTGACAGTATTCGTCGTCTCATAAATGACCGACATTACCCATATCCTTTCCCAGGAACGCACCCGTAACGACGTTCCGGCACGAAGCCGCAAACGCGTTCTGGAAAAGGCCAGCGATCTCCTCTGTGAGGGCAACGAGCAACTATCGGGCCGAACGCTATTTGATGAACTTCTGGCTCGAGAGCGCCTCGGCAGTACCGGTCTCGGTGATGGCGTCGCGATTCCGCACTGCAGAATCGCCTGTGACGAGATCCGTGCGGCCTTCCTCAAGCTCAAAGAACCCATAGACTACGATGCACCGGACGGACAGCCCGTGGATCTGCTTTTTGTGTTCGTTGTTCCTACCGCAGAGAATCATGCACATCTCGAAGTACTGGCGGACCTGGCACGGATATTCGGCGAACCGGATAACCGCGCGCGGTTGCGACGCGCGACCAGCTCAACAGAGCTTTATGAAGAGCTGATTGGGCTTATCGCAAGCCTCGCCGCATGAAACTGATCATCATTAGCGGACGCTCCGGTTCCGGAAAGAGTACCGCTCTAAAGGCGCTGGAAGACGCAGGATTCAATTGCATCGACAACTTTCCTGCGAGCCTCCTGCATTCCCTGATGAACAACGCACTCAACGATCCGATGCAATGTCAGACCAATATCGCGGTGTGTATCGACGCGAGAACCACAGATCTGGAACAGTTTCCCGAGATCCTTCGGTCCCTGAATAATCTCGACTTGAACTGCCAGGTAATTTATCTCGATGCGCTATCGCCAACGCTGGTGAAGCGTTTTAGCGAAACGCGCCGCCGCCACCCACTGACAAACTCGAGCACCGATTTACGCCAAGCCATCGAAACCGAACACCAGCTTCTCGACACCATCTCGGAACTGTCCGATCTGAAGATCGACACAACGCTGTTGGGTGGATCACAGCTGGTCGACCTTATCGAATCTCGTGTACTGGAAACAACCGATGCGGGGTTATCACTGTTATTTCGTTCGTTCGGTTTCAAATTCGGTGTTCCCGTCGATGCGGATGTGGTTTTCGATATTCGATGTTTACCCAATCCGTACTGGGAAGAGGCGCTGCGCCCGCTGACAGGATTGGATGCCAACGTAGTACAGTATCTGGAGAAACAAGCCCTCGTCATTGAGATGTTTGATGACATCAGGGAGTATCTGGAAAGCTGGCTTCCGAGATTCGAAGATGATCACCGTGTCTACATGACGGTGGCCATAGGCTGCACCGGCGGCCAGCATCGCAGTGTCTACATGGCCGAGAGACTTGCTAGACATTTCAAACAATCAATGCCTAACGTGCTGGTACGACACCGCCTGATGAGCTAAAAGCCCAAAGAGTCTATAACCAAAAAAAAATAGATTCGTAAGTTCATAACCGAAACAGGACTGGACATTTTGCTGGAAACCACCCTGACCATTGTCAATCGACTCGGGCTCCATGCGCGCGCAGCGGGAAAGTTTGTGAATCTCTCCAAGACCTTCTCGAGTGAAATCTACCTCACCAAGGAGGGTGAACCTGTTGATGGAAAGAGCATCATGAGTGTCATGCTGCTGGCAGCTCCGGTGGGTAGTCAGGTTAGACTCCGTGTCGTCGGCGAGGACGAAGAACAAGCTTTTGCCGCGTTGAAGGAGTTGGTGGATGATGGATTCGGGGAAAGAGACGATTGAAATAGGGAGAGAGTTTGGAGCCAGCGTAAAAACTATTCTGGGGCCAAAAAATAGGTCAGGTTAACCCTGACCTATTTTTAAACTGGCCCCAAAATAGTTTTTACACTGACCCCAACAACTCGGTAACCTGCGCCCGCCAATGGCTTGAGGCGCGCATGCTCTTTCAGGACCAACTCAACGAAGTCATCCGATCCTACGGCAGCGGTAGCCTGGACGAAGCCAGGTTTCTGTTGGCCTCGCTGCGGCCGCCCGAAATAGCCAATCTGCTCGAGTCGACTCCACCCAAGATGCGGCGTGTTCTCTGGGAACTCATGGACGAGGCCGAGGAAAACCAGGTGTTGCAGTACCTCGGCGAAGATGTACTCAGCGATTTTCTGGAGTCCATGAACACCGACCAGCTCGTCGCCGCCGCCGACATGCTCGATACAGACGATTTTGCGGATATCCTGCAACAACTACCAACGACCATTTCCGATCAGGTGCTGGCTAACATGAACTTGAGCGACCGGTCCAGGGTAGAGGCAGTGTTGTCTTATCCCGAGGACAGCGCTGGTGGGTTGATGAACACCGACACCATCACGGTACGTCCGCGTCATGCGCTGGAGATCGTGCTGCGCTACCTGCGCTTGCGCAAGGAGCTTCCTGAAGCCACCGATGCTCTCATCGTGGTCAACAGCCGCGACGAGTACGCCGGTATGCTGCCACTCGCAAAACTGCTTACCAGCGACCCCTCCGTCACCGTGCGTGAGGTGATGGACTCGGAGGCCGAGGCATTGCCCGTAAACATGAGTGACACCGAGGTCGCTAGAATTTTTTCGGAACACGACCTGATATCAGCACCAGTCGTAGACGATAAAGGCAAACTCCTCGGGCGGATCACCATTGATGACGTCGTTGACGTCATCATCGAGGACGCCGACGAAGCAATACTCGCACGGGCCGGACTCGATCTCGACGAGGACACGTTCGCACCAATCCTGAAGTCAGCTCGCAGCCGTTTCCTGTGGCTTGGTATCAACTTGATGACTGCATTTCTGGCTTCCGCGGTCATCAATGTCTTCGAGGAAACCATCGCAAAGGTAGTCGCCCTTGCCGTGCTCATGCCTATTGTCGCCAGCATGGGCGGTATTGCGGGCACCCAGACGTTAACTCTCGTGATCCGCGGAATAGCGGTCGGTCAGCTCGGGCGAGCCAATCTGCGATACCTTCTGAACCACGAATTTCTAGTTGCCGTATTGAACGGCCTGCTCCTCGCAAGCCTCGTAGCCGGGGTCGCCGCGCTCGCCTTCGAAGACCTCTTACTCGGTGGCGTAATCGCACTCGCCATGGTGATAAATCTGATCGTGGCAGCAGTTGCAGGCAGCCTACTCCCAAGCATGTTAACCGCACTACGCATCGACCCGGCGCTTGCCGGTGGTGTCGTGCTGACGACGATCACCGATGTAACGGGGTTTTTTGCTTTTCTTGGGCTAGCAACCTGGGCTTACGCCTGAATGCTAGTTGCTGGCCACAGTCATCGTGCCGACCAGCACGCTGGGGGTACGGACATTGCCACGCGAATCGAGGTCGTCACCCAGCCATTGGATGTCCTGCAACATGTCTTTGAGGTTGGAGGCGATCGTCAAGCCGTCTACCGGGTAGGCGAGCTCTCCGTTTTCGACCCAGAAGCCCGAAGCATCGCGGGAGTAATCACCGGTGACGCCATTGACGCCCTGACCCATAAGTTCGGTGACGTAGAATCCCTCTCCCATGGTGCCTAACAATTCGGCAAACGGTTTTTCGTTGCCCTTCAGGGTAACGTTGAACACCCCCCCGGCGTTGCCGGTGGTTTCCATGCCTAACCGGCGTGCGGAGTAGCTCGACAACACATAATTTGCAACCACGCCGTTGCTGACGAATGTTTTATCCCACGTAGCGACGCCGTCGCCGTCGAATCCAGCACTGCCGATCTGTTTCGGTAAATGCGGTTCTTCGATGAGGCTCAAGTGATGGCTCATCACCGCAGACCCAAGTGAATCCAGTAAAAACGACGCTTTGCGATAAAGCGAACCGCCGCTCACCGCCGCGAGGAAGTGACCGACAAGCCCGGCGCTCATTTGTGGACAGAATATCACCGGGAAGTTTCCGGTCGGAACTTTGCGAGGTGACAAACGGGCGACGCTGCGTCTGCCGGCTTCCTCTCCGACAGCTTCCGGCGACTCGAGCAACGACGGATCGCGTGCTGTCGTATACCAATGATCACGCTGCATGCCGTTTTCGTCTTCTGCAATGAACATGCAGCTCATCCCATGCCGCGTACCGAGATAATGACCGATAAATCCATGGCTGTTGCCGTACACCCGGCTGGACTGCTGGGTGCTGACTTGCGCGCCGTCGGAGTTTACGATCCTCGAGTCATGGTTCAATCCTGCAGCCTCACAGGTCAGCGCCAACGCTTCGGCTGCCTGCGCATCCGTATTCCAGGGGTGATACAGGTCGAGGTCAGCTAACGTCTCTGGCATCAATTCAGGCTCGGCCAACCCATTGCAGGAATCGGCCTGGGTATACCGCGCGATATTCGCTGCCGCCCGTACCGTCCGTGCAATCGCACTGCGACTGCTGTCGGAGGTGCTCGCCGATCCCTTCCTTTGGCCAAAATAGACGGTGATACCAAACCCCCTATCCTGGTTGAACTCGACTGTCTCAAGTTCGCCCTTGCGAACGGTTACCGACAGGCCTACGTCCTCGCTCGCTGAAACTTCCGCAGCGCTCGCTCCCTGGCTCACGGCCTCTTCTAAGATATCCGCAACCAGATTCTTGAGTGTCAAAACGCTCTCACGCAGGTCGATTGAGCTATGCGGATTATCCTTTGCCAACTTACCGTCCGTCATATTGTCAGATTTCCTTTCCGTTGCCGCGTCAAGCTGGCGACATCTGCGCGCATTTACTTTTTCGTTTCTCGATTAACTTGAGCAGTTCGGAATGCTGCCTTAGGCTCTATTCGTATGAACGACGAAGCACAAACCAGCAAAACCGAACGAAAACGGCGCGCAACGCGCATGCAGCAACTTGGCCGTTCCCTTACCGAACTCAACGCTATTCAACTTGCGACCATGCCCGCATCGCACAAGTTGCAGACCGCAATCCAGGATTATCAACGATTCCCTTCCAACGAAGCCAAGCGCCGCCAGTTGCAATTCATCGGTAAGCTTATACGGGATGAAGATACCGAAAGTATCGAGCTTGCCCTTGCGCGTTTGGAAGGAACCTCAGCCCTTGCCCAATACGAGTTCCACCAGCTCGAACATTGGCGTGACCGCCTGATCGAGGAACCTACTGCGCTCACCGAATATCTCCACGAACATCCAACCATCGACCGCCAGGCGTTGCGGCATCACATTCAGCATGTGCATCGTGCGAAGGATGATCAGCAACGGCGCGCCAGCGCCCGTGCGTTGTTTCGTTTCCTGCGCGATGCATATGACAGTGCCCCCTAAGCTTAGTGCTCAGCTTATGCCTGAGTACCACCAACCGTAACCTCGTCGATTTTCAGCGTGGGTTGACCAACGCCCACTGGAATCGTCTGGCCATCCTTGCCACACACCCCGACACCTTCGTCGAGCTTGAGATCGTTGCCAACCATCGATATCCGGGTCATCACTTCGGGTCCACTGCCGATCAGCGTCGCTCCCTTGATCGGGCGGGTGACGCGGCCATTCTCAATGAGGTAAGCCTCGGTAGCGGAAAAAACGAACTGCCCCGAAGTGATATCTACCTGACCACCCCCAAAGTTCACGGCGTAAATTCCTTTTTTGACACTCGCGATGATCTCTTCCGGGTCATGTTCACCTGCACGCATGAAGGTATTGGTCATCCGCGGCATCGGCACGTGTGCATAGGACTGGCGACGCCCATTGCCGGTGCTTTGGGTATTCATCAACCGTGCGTTCAACTTGTCCTGCAAATAGCCACGTAAAATTCCGTTTTCGATAAGTACCGTTTCCTGACTCACCGTTCCCTCGTCATCCAGGCTGAGCGATCCACGCCGACCGTGGATCGAGCCATCGTCAACGACCGTGCACAGGGTCGATGCAACCTGTTCGCCGATCCGGTTGGCAAAGGCGGAGCTACCCTTTCGATTAAAATCACCTTCGAGACCATGGCCGACAGCCTCGTGCAACAACACGCCCGGCCAACCCGGACCGAGCACCACCGTCATGGCACCAGCCGGGGCCGCTGCAGCTTCGAGATTCACAAGCGCGCTACGCACGGCTTCCTTAGCAAGACCCAGCGCAAAATCGTCATCAGCCACCCGGCTCAGTGAGCTACGCCCACCGCCCCCGGCAAAGCCGCGCTCGCGGCGGCCTTTGTGTGCAACTATGACGGAGACATCCATGCGAACCAGGGGTCTCATATCGGCGCCGAGCGTACCGTCGGAGGCCACCACCAGCATGGTTTCGTGGCTTGCCGACAAGCGAACGGAAACTTCCTTAACTCGCGGATCTTCTGCCCGGGCGGCCTGGTCGATTCGCTGCAGCAAAGCCACTTTGGCTTCTTCAGAAAGAGAATCGATAGGATCGCCAAGCGGATACATCCGGTCTGCCTTTACCGGTTGCGAGGCAGCAACCTGCCGGTTCTGCCCTGCCCGCGCGATGGACCGGGCCGCTTCTGTTGCGCTCCTGAGTGCGTTTAAATTGATGTCTTCTGTATAAGCAAAACCCGTTTTCTCACCGCTGACCGCGCGCACGCCGACGCCTCGGTCCACGCTGAAACTTCCTTCTTTGACAATCTCGTCCTCCAGCATCCAGGACTCTGCCCGTTGGTGCTGGAAGAACAGCTCTCCAAGGTTGATGGCCCGGTTCGACAACCTTTCCAAAAGTTTTTCCACATCCCGCTGGTCTATTCCCGCAGGCGCCCAGAGCTCACGCTGCACATCTTCTAACAGATCACTCACGTAGTAACTTCTCCGTGTTGTCGTCGTTCCCGATCTCAGACTCGTTGCCAGAACTCTTGAGTTCGAGCTCCAACCGGCCTGCCTGAATCGGCCCGTCAACCTCTTCTGGATCGCGCATAGAGGTGTCGAAAATACTGACAAAATCGACTTGTGGATCGTCCAACGTTCCACTAATCGTGTACTTAGCGCTGCTGAACTGTTCCAGTGGTTTGCGTAACACCCGTTCCCCAGCAATGACCACAATTCCCGCCACGGGGTTGGCCAGGCTGAGAAAGGCCGCGTACCAGGGTAGATTTTTGCTGACCGGTAAGGTGACGATCATCTCGTTATCGAGCATCCCATCAACCAGGTCCACTGTCCCAGCAATTTTAAAATCCGAACCGGTACTCAGCACCTCCATCGGTTCCACGAAGTCTAGTCGGCCTTCGGTCAATCGCACACTGGCTTTCAGGGTATCGAAGCTCACCCCTTTGCCTGTGACATCGGAGAAGTCCCCGCCTAAGCGTCGGGTGATTGCGCCAAAATTGATCAGGCTGAATATCCGTTGCACGCCCTGGCCACTTTCGACATCGAGAAATCGGCCCTCCTTGGCACGTATATCGGCACTGCCGATGAGTCGCTCTAACTCCACGTTCGGAGGCGAACCTGCCCAGACAAAATCACCCCTCAAGTGGGCTGATTTCGTCTCCAGGTTTGCGGCGTAATCCCACAGCGGCAATACCTCGGCAAGGTTACCCGCCGATAAATCGCCGACAAACCGGCTCGTGTTATCAGCACGATTCCAGACTACCCCGGCGGGCGCATGCACCACCACGCCACGTATATCGGCGCTCAAATTCTCGAAAACCACGCCTTCACGCTGCGACCCAACCCCGATCTGCGGGCGGATCTGGAATTGCCAACTACCATAATCTTCTGCACCTACCATCAACCGGGCGATGGTGACATCCGCTTCCGGGAGGTCGTCAATAACCGCTAGATCCAATGGATCAGCACTCTGTGCATCGGAAACATCGGCGGTTTCGGCAGCAGGGAAAGCCAATAGCTCCAGATTCACGACCAGGGGAGCATCCCCGGCGCGGGTAAAAGTCCCCACAGTCGCATCACTATCGAGACGCAAGTTGAGCACTTCCTTGCCGATCGTTCCATTCAGTACAGCGTTGTTAATCTGGAATTCACCAATGTCGATGTGCCCCACTTCCAGGTTCATCAGGCGCAAAGGAATGTCCAAGGTGCTCGCGCTGCCCTCACTCGGTAACACCTCCTGCAACGCAAAACTTTCTATGCGACCCGCCAAGGTGATGCTCTCGGCATCGGCTTCGACCATGGGGGGCACGATACCAAACCCCACGGCACCACGTCGGATGACGTCGTCGACATGCACCCAGCCGGTCACGTCACCATGCTGAAACCTGAGTGAATTATAGTTTTCGAGAAACTGGAGGCTGATCGACGCAGCGCGTTTCTCGGCCGCCGGTTTAGCGAAAGCCGCGGGGAGTCGCAGCTCGAACCCATCGAGATCTGACGAGACGTCCAGGTGGGTGACCCCCTCATCGTCCATGGCAATGGTCAACGTGGCCAGAAAATTGAAATTGCCCCGAAAGTAGTTCTGCAGGAAACCCGGATCATCGAGCCGGATCATCGTAAAGACGTCTTTTTCGGTGGCCCGCCCGTCGATTCGAAACACGATGGAGTCGGCATCGGCAGCGACGCTGATCAGTGCCGGTTGGCCAAACAACGTGCCCGTAATTTCCGCAGCGTTTACATCGTGGGGGTAGCGATAGCGAGCGATACCGTTGAGTCCCTCGAGCGACAGCCGGTAGTCCGGCATGTCGAGCTCTGTCTCCGATAACGTGATGGCAAGATCGATTGCGAGCTCATCACCCGCCACCTCGGTTTGAAATGGCTTCAATGGAACGTGCAGGTCTCCGTCCAGGTTCAATTGTCCTGCCCCGTTCCACCCGGGCGTGACGAAGGCGAGCCAGTTTTTGAGAGGCGTGGTACGCACGAACTCCATGGCGGCATCCGTGGGTATGCTCGCCTTGAGGCTTATATCGGCATATGCCGCGTTCTGTCCCAACGCCACCTCGCTGCCATCCAATACGGCTGTGCCACTGGAACCCGAATCCACCGTAACCCGTACGTTGCGACCTGACACGGCGACCAACCCGTTCAGCGCGCGTACCTCCGGCCAATCCGGGTGATAACGCACAAGACCATCACTGATCCGCGTTCGCAGCTCCAGGCGACGCGACAGCTCGCCTATGCGTGTGCGTATCTGTCCGTGATAGGCAAAACGAGCATCGTGCAGGTGACCCTCGCGCGGACCTTCTTCAAGCCAGGAGCGCAGCCCTTCAGATAACTTGTACGGCACGAAGCTCTTTGCATCTTCGATCGCCATCTGATCTACATTAATCAACAGCGAAAGCCGTTGCTCGTAGAGTTCGGCCGGCCTCGTAATTGAGAAACCACCCACCGCCCGACTCTCCCCGAGAGTCAGTCTGAGGTTTGACCCCTGCAAGCCGAAATATTCCCCATCGAACCAACCGCGCACCGAACCCTGCACATCGGTCATGTGCCAGCTGTCACGGAAGATTGTGGGAAACTGGAGCGTTAGACCATCTGCCTTCAGATGCAATTGAGCACCTCGGGTATGCCCGATGATCTCACCGCCTGCACCGCGGATCATCGGCACGCCCCGGTAACTATCGAGGTTGATCCCGGTGAGCGTCGCGGCATATCCGAACTCCATCGAAGCCGGACGCACGTATGCATGCACGTTGAGCGCCTCGGCCGAAAGGTTAAGCGCGCCCAACCAACGTTGCACCGGTTCGATACCCGCCAATGCGATTCGCAAAAAGTCCGCAACCTGAGCGAGATCGATACGCTCCGTCCAAATTTCACTTAAACCAGCCCGCGACACCAGTCGCATCCCCGGAATCGACAACGACGCTTCACCACTATGCAGCTCAAATTGGTCCACCTGCCCCTGATAGACACCCTCCTCCCCGCGAACTGTCAGGCTAAACTCCGCACCGAGTGTGGTCTCGCCCGGCAGTTCGAAACTAACCAGATTCGCTTGTAAGCGACCGCCCGATGACGGTCCCACTCCTTGCCAGTCGAGCGCCAACGCCTGCAGCCGAACCGCTCCGACACCGCTCAATTGTCCCGGGAGTTTGAGGTTTTCCGCACCCGCGCTGAGAATCGTCTCACCATCGCGGAACGGCCACAGTCCTTCGCGCGTCTGGAATTCGGCAAACGCTTCGCAAGGTTGCTCACAGGCCCGTCCCGTATTACCCAAACTCAGTCGATGACGGTGCACGCCACCGCGATTGATACCCTGATAGCTCACAACAATCGCTGCGGAGCGTTCGGACTGTCCTTCGAGCTGCACTGAGATCTTGCCAGTGAAGCTCAGCTCATCGCTTTGATAGAGGAGTGCTGCGAAATCGAAGTTAACGGGCGTGGTGGTAAAACCCGCGATCCGCCAATTTCCGCTGGTTATTTTCTCAAACGTAAGATCAGCTTCTCCGATGATCAAGCGTCTGGCCACCGTACGATTGCGGATCAAACTCTCTAACCAGTCGATCTCGACGACGACGTCCGCAACGTAGCTACTGGCGAGATCCACCCGATCGATCAGCACCACTGGATTCAAAAACTGCCAACGACCCTCCAGGCCGGTCAGTTTTATCCCCGTCCCCGCAAGCCACTGATTCGCGGTAGTTTCGAGATCATCCAGCACCAGGAAGGTCAGCCGTCCAACAGACTGAAACAACGCAACCATCAACATGGCTAATGTAAGAACGATCAGCAGTGGTCGAAGAATGCGATGCAACGATTAACCCTGTAAGCCGCGGCCCCTGCTAGACAGTGACCGATAAATAATTCCCGGGCTGTTTTGAACCCGGACAGATCCAGTTAAGTTCCCCACCCCTGAACTATGCCTGAACGAAGGACCGCCCACCGGACTTCTAAGAAGGTTTGAGAACTAACACGATATCGAACTGACCGGGTCCATAACTGGGCTCCACCTGGATACTCACGTCTCGACCGATCTGCTCGGCGAGTTCAGCGAGGTGGTGGGCATCTTCGTCGAGAAGCCGGTCGACCACCGGGTCCGCCGCGCGAATCACGTACTCCGCTGCGTCGATATCCTTTCGCTCACAGCGCCGCTTGTCATCCTGCAAGATCGCCCGAAAGACCTCTATACACGTACTTTGAGGGGTTTTCACCAAACCCAGACCACGACAGTGATCACAGGGTTCGCAGATCTGTTGTCCAAGGCTTTCTCGGGTACGTTTACGGCTCATCTGCACCAGACCGAGCGAGGAAAACCCGTCCATTCGAATCTTTGCGCCATCCGATTGGCAAGCTTTTTCCAACGCCCTCATAATCTGGCGCTGGTGCTCCTCCTGCTCCATATCGATGAAATCAATGACGATGATACCCCCGAGGTTGCGCAATCTGAGCTGTCGTGGGATTGCCTGGGCAGCCTCCAGATTGGTACGGAAGACGGTTTCCTCGAGACTGTTAACCCCAAGGAAAGCGCCGGTATTCACATCTATCGTGATCATGGCTTCCGTCTGTTCAATGACGAGATAACCTCCTGATTTCAGCGATACTTTTTTCTCGAGCGCACGATCTATCTCGTCTTCGACCCCAAAGCGGTCGAACAAAGCCCGGGCATCATCGTAATAGACAAGCCGTTCGGTGAATTCCGGAAGAAAATCCTCCACGAAACTGCGCACCCTGGTAAAAGTCTCTTCGTGATCGATGTAGATTCGTTCCAGCGACGGTCCTGCCAGGTCCCGCACTACTCGAATGTGCAGCGGAATTTCCTCATAGACAATTTCCGGGCAGCCCGCGTCACGCTGCTTGGCGAGGATCTTGTCCCATATCCGTACCAGTACTCTGACGTCGGTATCGATAATTTCCTGACCCACGCCCTCGGCGGCAGTGCGCGCAATAAAACCTTTATTTGGACACAACACCGCGCGGACCGACTCGATGACACACCGCAAGCGTTCACGCTCATCAATCTCATCGATCCGTTGCGAGATGCCAATATGATCGTTATTGGGCATCAGCACCACGTAGCGGGAGGCAACTGCGAGCTGGGTTGTCAACCGGGCGCCCTTGTTGGCCATGGGATCTTTCAGCACCTGCACCATG
>SMWK01000253.1 GCA_004356895.1 Gammaproteobacteria bacterium | reverse complement strand
GTCCAGATATAGACAAAATCTTCCTGACCGACAATTTTCGCCATATAAGGCGACATGCAGGTCTCATCGGCCCAAACGGTGCCAAAACCAATCAACAAAGCTACCGTGGTAGCCACGAGCGAGCGAATAGACATTAGTTCCCCCCTTTTTATCTCTTGCAGCCCGAGGCTATGCTACACCGGCTGGTTTCAGGTGACAGCATCAATGTTCAAGCGTGTTTTAGCTCCGCGATCTACTCGAGGTCTAACACTGGCAGGAGCCGCAGCGCTTTTCTGTCTAACTACCGTGACGACGGTTCTCGCACAACCCGCTGCGATTCACGAACGGATCGGCCAGGGTGATTCCCGCATCGACTATGATTCGACCAGTTACCGGTCAGATTCGAAGAGTCTCGCATCGTTGACGGGTGAAGCTTTCGACCTGATCGCTCTATTCGAGTCGGCGCCGCTGGGATTGCCACCTCTGCTCGACGCACAACACCTCGATCCTGGCATCGTGTCATTGGGCAGACGACTTTTTTTCGACCGCCGACTTTCGTTCAATGGCACGCTTTCTTGTGCGATGTGCCACATCCCCGAGCAGGGGTTTACGCAACACGAACTTTCCACGCCGGTCGGCATCGAAGGTCGCTTCGTCAAGCGCAACGCCCCCGCCCTGTACAACGTCGTTTACCGTCAGAGGCTGTTTCATGACGGCCGCGAAAATTCTCTAGCGCGCCAGATCTGGGGCCCGCTACTCGCCAGGAACGAAATGGGGAATCCCTCTGTAGGAAGCGTGCTGAACAGGTTGGCGGAAACGGGCGAGTACGCGGCCGATTTTGTCGCGGCTTTCGATACAGATATCAACATGCTGACACTGGGTCAGGCATTAGCCGAGTATCAGCGCGCGCTATTGTCAGCGGACTCTCCATTCGATCGCTGGTATTACGGTGGCGAGTCGGCTGCGGTGGAAGCAACCGTAAAACGGGGGTTTACGTTATTCATGGACAACGACTGCGTTTCCTGTCATCAGCTGGATGACAACGGCGCACTGTTTGCTGACGGCGGCTTCCACGACACCGGGGTTGGGTACATCGACGCGGTCCTACGCAAACAGAAAGCTCGCAAACGGGAACCGCATCGCTTACAAGTCGCGCCCGGGGTTTTCATCGACGTCGACACCGATGTGGTGCCACCACGGCCGAGCGATCTGGGTCGCTATGAAGCCACGGGAATATCGGCGGATCGGTGGAAGTACAGCACGCCGAGTTTGAGGAATGTAGCAATCACTGCTCCTTACATGCACAACGGAGCGTTCGTCTCCCTTGCCGCGGTGATCGAGTTTTATGCCATGGGCGGCGAGCCACATGAAGGACAGGACGAACGGATTCGTGCGCGAGATTTTTCTGCGCAGGATAAGGCTGATCTTGTTGCTTTCCTCGAAGCGCTGACGGGTTCCAATGTGGATGCATTGGCGGCTGACGCACGCATCGCCCCGATAGGCGATTTTTAGTCCACTGCGCCCGGTTTGGTCATACTGTTTGCTTCAACATCCGCTGTAGCCAAAGGAGATCGTTCGATGGCCGATCTACTCGGAATGGACCCAGCCCGAATCGAGCGGCTGCGCAGCCCGGCGCGACTGGAACACTTCGAGCCATCGCTCATCTGGTCCGCGCTCGGATTTACGGGAGACCGTGTAGCGGTTGATGTCGGCAGCGGGGTGGGTTTCATCACACTACCACTGGCGCGGGCGTTTCCGGACGCTGAAATCTATGGCTGCGACATCCTTGATGGCATGGTTCAACTGCTTCACGACGCAGCCACGGTCGAAGGCCTGGCTAACCTCACCAGCCTCCAGATGATGCCTGATCAAATCCCACTATCAGATGACAGCGCGGACCTGCTGATCATGGCTCAGGTTCACCACGAGCTCGACGCTCCGGCCCCTCTTCTACTGGAATGCAGGCGTGTGCTTCGCCCGGACGGACAAATTGCAATTGTCGACTGGAAAGACGAAGACAATGGTGTTAGCCCGCCAGCAGGAAGACGGGTACCACCCACCGTGATTCGCGCCCAGCTCAAAACGGCCGGCTTCTCGCAAGTGGAGTCCCACCCGCTGTACCGGTTTCATACCTTTCTTAGCGCACGAGCATGAGGCGATTCGATGTCGTGAGACGACTCGGTGCCGTGCATTTTTGTTGACGTTATGCGACATTGCGAAGTGGCCTGTCGGAACACAACGCCTATTCGTGGGCGTTACGTCAACGAAGAAGTGCCACGCGAAATACAACTGTAGATGGGCAGGCTTATGAAAATTGCGGTCGTAACAGGTACAAGCACCGGCATCGGTCTCACAACCAGCTTGCATTTAGCGCGCAATGGCTACCGCGTGTTCGCAGGCATGCGCAACCTGGCGAAAGCGGATGTTTTGCAGTCAGCGGCATCGGCAGAGGACCTGGCCATCGATGTCATTCAACTCGATATCTGTGACCCCGACTCCGTGACGCACGCCTTCTCATTGGTGCAAGAGACGGGACCGGTTGATGTGTTGGTCAACAACGCGGGTATCGGGGGTGCCGCGCCCCTGGAATTGACACCAGAGGATGAACATAAGCAGATGTTCGAAACCAACTACTTCGGTTCGGTGCGCTGTATTCAAGCTGTCTTGCCTTCTATGCGCGAGCGTACGACCGGTTGCATCGTGAATATCACGTCCGCGGTGGGGTTATTGGCGACACCGAACCAGATTGCTTATTCAGCATCCAAGTGGGCGCTCGAGTGTCTGGGTGAAGCACTAGCACATGAGGTTTTTCGGTTTGGGGTACGGGTGGTCAACATTGAACCCGGCGTGATCATGACCAACATTTTTGAGAATTCTGCAGAGCAGACCCGGTACGTCAAGACATCGCCATATCAACCGATCATGCGACGCAATGGGAAGGTGTTTGCGGCGGGGTTCAAACGTGCCGTGGCGCCAGATCTGGTCGCTGAAGCCATTCTTGAAGCGATTACGACGCAGGATTACAAACTCCGGTGGCCCGTGGGACCCGATGCGGAAGGGATGATGGCAGCGCGACATCAGTTGGCGTCCGAAGAGTGGATCAGGATGGGGGGTGATCTGAGTGATGACGAATACAACTCGAAATTCCGCGAGTATTTTGGGGTGGATTTGTAGTTACGCAGATACGTTGTTCGCCGTGATTGCAGGTCGGGGCCCTGTCATAGAGTTCGGCAGCATCCGTGGCGGGCACTTCTTCGATCCATTCTAGCCTGAAGATTTCTGCTGACCACGCGGGCGTTGCCAACAGAATCGGCACAAGCAACCCACACATCATTGTTTTCACGAAGGACCTCCCTGACTCACGATGAGATTCATCTACAGTTCTACCTCTAGGTGTTGGTCCCATAGACGAACGGTTCGGGGTCGGCAAAGCGACGCACGACGTTCGCGGTCATGTTAGCTATGTCATTGTCGAAACCATTCCTGGCAAGTGCTCCGAACCACGAGATGGAACCGACGGAGAAGACGGCGCCGCCCGCCGGGGTTTCGAAAAACACGATGTCCGCCCGCACGTAGGGGTCGGGCGTGGGGTAGTCGACCGATCCTCCGAACTCCTCTTTCGTGCGGATCATGTCAGGACCGAAGTTGGTTGCGGAGGCGAGCACCACCGCATGTTCAGGAGAGCCGAGCCGGGTGTCGTAGCGGTCGAGTTCCTGGCCCGCCGCACCACCGCCTAGTCCTGACGTTCCGATCCTTCCTTCTTCATCTATGACTCCGTCCCAAATCCATGCCGCCCGTGAGGTTCTGGATGCCTGGTTCACGTCGTAGTGGACGGCCTTGCCGAAACCCTGGGCGGCAAAACCGACGCCAACCAGCTCGTTCGGTGCCCGGCCGTTGCGCCGCCACATACCGCCATACTCGCCGGTGAAAGCGTGGTAGTTCTCGCCCTTCTCGGTTTGCCAGTTGCGCACACCATCTTCAGCTCGACGCAGTTCCATGGCCCCCGGCCAGTCGTCGCTGAATGCAACCCGCCAATAGAAGCCGTTGCCACCGAGATAGATCAACCGACCACCACTGCGCTGCCACTCCTCCAGCGCATCGAGCATGGCTGTCGACCAATACTCAGGGTGCGAACCGGTGACGATTACGCGGTAGGGGGCCAACGCCGCAAAACCATCCTGGTGGAGATCCTCGTCACCCATGATGTCATGACCGACTCCAACGTGGCCGAGGAACGCGTTGATGTCGGTGTCTGGCGTGAAGTTCCAACCGTCGGCGCCCGGACGAAGGTGAAGCACGGGCCGCCGGCGTGAGCTGAACATCACACCGCTGCCGTCGCTGTGCTTTTCGTACATCGATCGGCCGACTTCGGGGTGGTTTTTGACGTATTCGTGCTCTGGACGGAGCTTGTTTTTCTTCGGAATGAAGTCGCCCCCTTCGAACAGCATGCGGTGGTTGGCATAGGCTATGTAGGTAGCCGACGACATGAGGAGGGCTACGTCTGCGGTCGGTGCGCCAACGGCTGGGCGAACAAAAAACGGCACCTTGTCCTCTTGAACGGAGCCGTCGCCCTGCTCAGATGTCACGCGAAAGGCGTAGATGCCGCTTGGCAGGTCGCTCGGCAGCGTCAGCACCGCCGTTGGCGCCCACGCCGCATCGTAGAGATCGTCTTTGTGGAAGTGGACGGCATTCCACTGCGAGGGTTCGTCGGTCCAACGTTGATGGCTGTTGTCCCAAGTGGGTCCGGTAACGCCGCGCGCTGGTAGTTGGTGCAGTTTGCCGTGCCGATCGTCGCCGCTCGTCTCAACCATACGAGTGCTGGCCATCTCCTTCGATAAGTCCCAGGTGAGCGTCGTGTCGTCGGCTCCGAGCTTCGGGTGGCCGATGCGGCCGTCGAAGAAACCACCATTTGGCATGCCGCCAAAAGTCAGGCTGACGAAATCTCGGTTGCCCGCTGGCACATCGAACACCACAGGCTCACAGGAAGACTCGAGAAGGTCACGAGCCGGTGAGGCCGAAGGTTTCGTGTCGACGGTTGCGGTGCATTTGCCGGTCACGATGTCGACACTGAGGTTAAGTTCATACCAGCGGCGATTAGCCAGCGGCTGCGAGCGCAGAGGCGTAAGCTTCCCCTGCACGTCGGCACAGATCAGCCCGCTGTCGAGAACGATGGCGACGTGACCCTTGGACGTCTCGAGCCAGGCTAGCGTCTGCGGCTCGTGCGGGCGTGTGGCGAGAAGACTGAATGACAGCTCGACCTGTTCGGTGGCGCGCAGCCCCTGAAGACCGACGGTGGCATAGCTCCCAGGCCGCAGCGGTTGGTCAGCGAGTTCGACACTGGGCGGAAGATCGCTTGTGATCTCCTCTTCGGAGAACCCCGGACCGTATGAAGTGGGGTCGCCACGGTCGATGCGAACCAGGCTCAGTTTGGCGGGACCGGGGGAGTGGCTGGACGAGAAGAGCGTGATTTCTTCACCTGCTCGCAGTGACCAGGGTTCGCAATAGCCGGTAATGGCCTTCGGTGAGTTTTCAGGCATCACTCATTGTGACACGGGCGTCGCCGCCAGGAACAACCTAGATACGCGGAAATGTCGCCGTCTCGGTTCAAGGGGAGCTGGCGAAGTCAGGTCGACCCCCCAGGTGCTTGTGTATGCCTCCGGCTCGGGACTCCTAAGCATGGCCGTTCCGGAGAAGGCTATAGGAGATTGACCATCAGAAAGGAGGGAGATGCGTCTGTTGCTTTACAGTGTTCTTCCCGAAAGCGGTCACTTAAAAACGTGCGGAAAAGGTCCGTTTAGTGCCCCTAGCAGGCAT
>SMWK01000252.1 GCA_004356895.1 Gammaproteobacteria bacterium | reverse complement strand
GAGCCAAAGGCAACACTGACGTGGCGGGGATGGGGATCGGCTCGAACACCCACCAGGTGACGGTTAGCACTGTGATGCCCATCGTCACGGCAGCGTCAGAGGCGAAACCCGCGGAATACATGAGGTATCCGCCTAACAATGCGAGAATAGGTCCTGCAGGGAGAGCGAACTGTTTCATGGTCATGGAAGGCATGGAGGTAAACGGTGCCAACAACGATCCCCGAATGCAACCTGAAGAGAGGTTTGACTTTCAGTGCGAGGCGATTCAGCAAGTTTTTACTGGTATGACCTGGAAACGTCGGGCACCGTACCCCGGTGGGATCGGATCGTTCAGTTTGCGGGGATTCGCACCGATCACGAACTCAACGAGATAGGTGACAGCTATTCCACTTACATTCGGTTGCCGGACGACGTGTTACCGAATCCCGATTCGGTGTTGGTAACCGGCATTACCCCGCAGCTCACGCATGCCGAAGGGATTGGCGAGTGGCAGGCGATAACCCGTATAAACGAGCTTTTCAGTGCGCCGCAAACCTGTGTTGTTGGTTACAACAGTTTGCGGTTCGATGACGAGTTCATGCGTTATGGGCTTTATCGAATGTTGCTCGATCCCTATGCGCGAGAGTGGCAGAACGGCAACTCACGATGGGACATCATAGATCTCGTCAGAGCTACCGGCGCGCTTCGGCGCGAAGGCATTAATTGGCCAGTGGACGAGGAGGGACTGCCGGTCTACAGGTTGGAAGCGTTGACACGCGCCAATGACCTGGAACATGGCCATGCGCACGATGCGATGTCAGATGTCAGAGCGACGGTGGATTTGGCTAGGCTGATCAAAACTCAGCAACCCAAACTATTCGACTACTACTTCAAGAACAGATTCAAGAAACAAGTTAAGGCGTTGCTCGAACCGTACGGTACCCGGTTGTGTGTACACGTTTCCGGTATGTATTCACGAGCACGGTTTGGCGTTGCACCGATCATGTCACTTTGCCGTCACCCGTCGAACAGTAATTCAGTTATCGTCGCGGATCTCAGTGAGGACATCGAATCTCTGGTGCAATGGCCGGAACAACGTATCAGGGAGGAGCTGTTCAAGGCTGGTAATACCGAACGGCCACCCTTGAAGGAGATTCGGATCAATCGCTGTCCCTTTGTGGCTGGGCTCGAAGTGCTCACAGAAGAAAACTGGTCGCGCCTCGCGCTTGATCGCAGAGAGATCGAAGAGCGCCAAAGACGTCTCAGGAAACCGGGCATCGCGCAAAAGATCATGCAGGTGTTCTCGGGGCGTAAACAACCGCCTGCGGAGGACGTCGAGGGGGCTTTGTATGAGGCGTTTTTGCGTGATGAGGACCGCGCTCGTTGTCAGAGCCTGCAAAAAGCGCTTGCTGAAGGCCCCTGGCTCGAACTCGACTATGCCGACAAACGCTTGCGCACTCTGGCTGTGCGATTGAAAGCCCGTGGTTTCAACCAGCAACTGAGCGAACCTGAACGTGCCGATTGGCGTGAATTTGTACGCCAGAAGTTGCGTGCTGATGATCCACCTTGGTTGAGCCTGGCACAGTTTCAGGCGAGGGTTGAAGAACTCACCAATGAGGCTCGCGAAGCGGAGCAAGATCTGTCGGTGCTCAATCACCTGGCAGAACATGGCCGATCAATGGCGAAGACATACCCCGAATGACAAACTGCGTTGAGTTTCGGGGTGTGGACAAAAGTTTTGTGTTTGGACCCGATGGCCCTAAGAAGGTACTCGACGGCATAGAGCTGAGGTTCCCGGAGGGGATCACAACTGCCGTCGTGGGTGAAAGCGGCAGCGGCAAAACGACATTGTTGCAACTGATAAACGCGGTGCTGGAACCCGATGCCGGGGAAGTGCGAGTGTTTGATGAGCCCATACCGGACCAACATCGCGAAAAATTCCGTCGTCGTATAGGTTATTCGGTTCAGGGGGCGGGCCTTTTCCCTCATATGACCAACCGTGACAACGTGGTGCTGCTCGCAAAGCTCGAAGGTTGGATTGACGATTTGATAGAGGAGCGCTATCAGGTGCTTCTGGCAGAAATGGGTTTAGCCATGGATGTTTCAAACCGCTACCCGCGGGAACTTTCCGGCGGGCAACAACAGCGGGTGGGTCTGTGTCGAGCTCTGATGTTACGCCCCCGGCTGCTGTTGTTGGACGAGCCGTTCTCGGCCGTTGATCCGATCACGCGGATCGGAATTTATGAACGGTTTCAAGCCGTACAGGACCATGAGGGTGTGAGTGCCGTGCTGGTGACGCACGATATGCGCGAAGCGGTTCGGCTGGCAGGTAATCTGGTCATCTTGCGTGAAGGAAAAGTACTGCAACATGGCCCGCCGCAGGATGTGCTGAACGCCCCAGCTCATGAGTACGTTGAAATGCTTGTCAAAGAGCACCTATGAGATGTAACTCAACACTTTTTCTGGTGATGCTTTTCGCATCAACGTATTCCGCAGCGTCTGAGCCGATTAAGGTTGCCAGCAAGAATTTTGGCGAGTCGTATATTCTCGGAGAGCTGACTGCGCAGCTCCTGGAGCAAGACGGGTTCGATGTTGAACGGCGCTTTGGATTAGGTGGCACGTTAATTTGTTATGAGGCGCTTGCGAGTGGCGAGATCGACCTCTATGTGGAGTACACCGGCACCATCGAACAGGCCATTCTGAAACTGACCGAACGAGCTTCGATTGCAGAACTGAACGAACGTATCGCGGAAAAAGGCATCAGATTGCTGGAGCCACTTGGGTTCAACAATACCTATGCGATAGTCGTCACTCGCGACGTGGCTGAACGCAATGGTTTACATACTGTGGGCGATCTTGCAACTGCGCGCGACCTGAAGGTGGTGTTGAGCCATGAATTTCTGGAACGGGAGGATGGGTGGCCGGGGCTGGCCGCCGCGTATGGGTTGAGTTCGCAGGTTGTCGGAATGGAGCACGGGCTGGCGTATCAGGCGCTCAATGACGGTGAGATCGACGTCATGGATGCCTACTCGACAGACGGTGAACTGAAGAGGTACGACCTGACCATTCTCGATGACGATAAAGGGTTCTTTCCCGAGTATCTCGCTGTCCCTTTGATTCGCAAAGATCTTCCTGCACGCGCAGTTGCGGTACTCAGGCAACTCGCCGGTATCCTTGACGACCCTGGGATGCAGGCGATGAACGCTGAAGTTGTATTCGGCAAGCGCAGCTTCGCAGACGTCGCTAACGAATTTCTGGTGAACAAAGGTTTGGCCGACGAACGTCTTATTGTTGACGCGATCTGGCCGAACCTGGTGCGCAATACGCTTCAACATCTGAAGCTGACGGGTATCGCTCTTGCCGCCGCCATACTAGTTGGTGTGTTCGCCAGTCTAGCGGTGTTTAGAATCGCCGCGTTGTCGCGTGCGTTGATTTATTTCAGCGGTTTGTTGCAGACAGTCCCCTCTATAGCGTTGTTGGCGCTGATGATTCCATTTTTTGGTATCGGCATGTACCCTGCTATCGTCGCACTGTTTCTTTATTCGCTGCTGCCTATTTTGCGGAACACCATTACGGCGTTGACGACTCTGGATCCGACCCTGATCCGAGTGGCGACCGCCATGGGTTTGTCGAATCGGGAACAGCTCCGATACGTTTATATACCACTCTCGTTGCCGAGCATGTTAGCGGGGATTCGTACTGCGGCAGTGATCAGCATTGGAACGGCGACGCTTGCTGCCTTCATCGGGGCGGGTGGCCTCGGCGACCCGATAGTGACAGGACTCGCATTGAACGATGTCGGGCTGATACTACAGGGAGCGGTCCCGGCCGCACTGCTCGCAATCATCACGGAACTCATTTTCGAGCTCATAGAACGGCTAGTGCTGCCGGGTCATCTGCGGGTTGAGGCTGCCGGTTAGTTCCTGTTCTACCGGGTGTTCAGGTATGCATCGAAGGATGCAACTTTGGGGTCGAAGTCGATATCGATGGGTGGATCCGAAGAGATACCGACGTACCACATTCGGTTCCCAGCTACGGTGGTCACCGTAAGCAGGTTATCCTCCCATGGAAAAGTTTCGTCGCCAAAATAGTGAGCGGGTGAGTCGCCTTCGAATACGCCAAGCCGTTCTCTGTTGGCGATTGCTTCCAGTATTTCTAACGGAGCGTTGAAGTTGGCCGCGTAATCTCGCTGTGCCGCCATCTGTGCGTCATCTAAGATCACGACACGCAGCATCGAACCGTTGCCGCGCAGGAGAAGGAACCCCGGCGGCTCTGTTACGAAGTAGTACTCCACGACGCGCTCGGCTTCCAGGAGCGAGTGAAACCAAACTGCGATTGCCTCGTCTACGAGGAACCCCGGTGGGTTGATGGCCAGGGTGTTCTGCAACTGTGCTCTGTACTGATTGAAGTATTCTTTCTCCAGTTCCCTGACGAAGCCGATGATGTTATCCAGAGCATGAGGGTGATTCTTCGGGATAAAGCGGTGAATGAGCCCTGCGTTAAATGCCTGCACAGCTACCTTTTCGTCCGCTACACCGGTCAACATGATCTTCCTGATGTAGGGATCGGTTAGTTTGTCGCAGAAATCCAAGCCGTTGATGGATGGCATGGAGTAGTCGACGATGACCACCGAATTTTGCCGGAAACGCTCGCTGTAGTTGATCTCCTGCTCTATCAGGTTCAGATCTACGTGAATGAGGGAATGGTTTGTGTCGTCTACGGAGAAACATCGTTCTGCCAGGGGGGCGCGCGGCGGTTTCTCATTGAGATAGGCGAGCGCCTCTATCGGGTCGACGAAAGTTCGATATGCCCAGTCGGCCGGAAGTTCGAGATCAAGGCTATGGAGAAACGATTCATTGTCGTCGACGAAACAGACGGTTGTTGGGTGGAAATAGGGTGCAAGGGTAATATTGGTCATGATCCAGCTGGGGCTCAATGAAGTAATTTCAGTAGTGCGGCTCGTTTCTCTGCGCCTAACCGTCTATAGGTACGGATCAGTTGCTCTTCTTCGGTAGTCAGATTTCGCTTGAACATTTGTTCCAATTGATAGTGCATGGGTGGCTGTATTTCTCGCTCGGAAACATCGTCGGGGATGCCACTGAACGACTGCTGTAGCCGCGCTACGATTTCGGAGTTCATGCTACGCCGGTAATGCCTCGCAGCCTCTGCGATGTGGTTTTTCATGTCTGTGGGAAGACGCACTACAAATCTGTAGGGTTTTTCTTTCATCGTTGGTAACCTTCGGGTTTGGACGATTTGCGTTACTTTTTTTGTTTTCCTGGACGATGACCTTATTGTCTTGTCCCGAAATGTAGCGCTCTATTGGCACGGTAACAAGAGATGTCAAGGTGACATCACATTTGAACTTTCGGGGAGTTATGCAACCCCTGACTAAGGACAACATCCGGTTAGCGGCAACGGTTCTGCTCATGAGAGACACCGAGCGAGGCCCCGAGGTATTCATGGTGCAGCGACCGCGAACTGGAGACTTTCCGGATTTGCATGTATTTCCCGGAGGCAAGGTGGACGAGCAGGATTTCCTCCCGGAACGCGCCACTGGTCTGAATGACGAGGAAGCCAGTCGCAAGATCGGGGTTGATGCGGGCGGTCTGCGTTACTGGGTCGCGGCGATCCGCGAGTGTTTCGAGGAGTGTGGCGTCTTACTTGCCTCGCGCAGAGGTGAACCGGTAGTGCTCAAAGATTCGACCGAAGAGCAACGATTCGAGGAATGTCGTCACGCACTCATTAGTGGTGAGCTCAGCATGGATTCATTTTGTGCGGCGGAAAACCTCGTGCTTGCCTGTGACAAGTTGACCTATTTCAGCCACTGGATTACTCCCGAGACGGCACCGCGACGGTTCGACACCCGGTTTTTCATAACGAGGATGCCTGATGGTCAGGCGACACTGGCTCACGTATGGGAAACCGCGGATGATGTCTGGGTGGTGCCGAGGGATGCGTTAAGCGAATGCGCAGCTGGACGTTGGCAGATGATCTCGCCGACGCTCACGACGCTTGCGAGTATTGCGCCTTATGAGACTGTTGCTGACATGCTCGAGGATGTTGCTCGCGAAGGCCATCTTGACGAACTCACCGCTGAGCTTCGTATACAGGGGATGATGCCGCTGAGATGACTCGGATCTTGTCCGTCGAAAATTTGAGCAAGCGGTTTATGGACGGAAACCAGGAAAGGCTCGTGCTGGATGACGTCTCTTTCGTCGTCGAATCGGGAACGGCGTTAGCTGTGTGTGGACCAAGCGGTTGCGGAAAATCCACTTTGCTGAATCTGATTGCCGGAATATTGGAACCCGATGCCGGTCGTATCGTTCTCAATTCGGGTTCGGATGAGATCGACTACGCAAGTTTGACGAGGATTGAGAAAACCCAGGTTCGTCGCAAACATCTGGGATATGTTTTTCAGTTCTTCAACCTTGTGCCGACATTGACTGTCCGCGAAAACGTTCTCTTGCCGTTGGAGCTCAACGGTTCTGAGCATCTTGAACGGGCGAGCCTCGACCGGCTTGCTGCACTCGGGCTTGCCGACCGAGAGGATGATTTCCCGGAAAGTCTCTCCGGAGGTGAGCGCCAGCGTACCGCCATTGCAAGAGCGCTTGCCCACGAGCCCGTTCTTGTGCTTGCCGACGAACCGACCGGCAACCTCGATGCCGGGAACGCCCAGACGGTCGCGCAACTGCTTTGGCGAGAAGTGTTGGCACTAGGGGGAGGGCTGGTGATTGCCACACACAATGAATCGATCGCCTCGATGGCGAATCATGTACTGCGGTTGAATTGTTGAGCCTGCTGGGTTTGAGCCAACTTCGGTTCCTGACTCGGACACCGTGGAGCACGTTGACCGTGCTTTTGGGGTTGACGCTCGGGGTTGCTTCAGTTGTTGCGGTACACAAGATCAGTCAGGCGGTGAGCAATTCCCTCGAGGCGGCAACGCCACCCCATCTTTCCGGCTTTACTCACCTGCTCGACA
This sequence comes from Gammaproteobacteria bacterium, assembly GCA_004356895.1. Taxonomy (GTDB): domain Bacteria; phylum Pseudomonadota; class Gammaproteobacteria; order Pseudomonadales; family Azotimanducaceae; genus SMWK01. Next base: position 791 of record SMWK01000252.1, on the reverse strand, counting down.
AAGAGAAGCTAACAAGCCGCGACTACTTTTCGCTCAGGGCGGCCTGGCGCCACGGGGATGTGAGTCGTATCCAGAACATGCTTCCTATCGTGGAAGGCCACGTAGTCATCGCTGGCCGGCGCGTTCGTGTATTTGCCACGGACTGGTTCGCGGTTGTGCCGAACTTGCCATCCAGCGAACCAGACAACAGCGAACCGGTGGTGGGTCGGGCGTATACGGATCCCCTCGTTGTTGTCGATCGCAGCCTCGGTTTTGCCATTGCGGACTCCGTGGTCATCGCAGGTCGTCCATACAGCGTTGCAGCGGTTGTAGACGGTGGCATGGGGGCAGCGCTCTTTACCGACATCGGCACAGCTCAAACGCTTTTAGCACTCGACGCTGAACACCTCGATTACGTTGGTGTGGCCGTCAGCCAACCGTTTGCCGATCTACTCGAAATTCTCGAGGACGTGTTACCAGGTATTTCTGCCGGATTCGATTGGGATCGGGAAGATTGGGTTCCAGCTGATTGGCAAGTGCGTCGGGTGGACGCGGAACTGCCGAGTGTCGGCTTTGCCCGTTCGGTATTGTTCAATCTCGGTGCGTTGGGCTCGCTGGCGATGCTGGTTGCTTGGTTTTTGATCTACCAGGTTGCCGTCATCTGGTTGCGCCGCCGCCGTATCATGATGGACCGTTTGCAGATGATGGGGGTCCAGATCGACGAGCTTCGGCGCGGATTTCTCCTCACTCTGACCGTATTGGGAATCCTGGCTACGCTGATGGGACTGGTGGTGGGTACATTGTTGGCACAT
>SMWK01000251.1 GCA_004356895.1 Gammaproteobacteria bacterium | reverse complement strand
CGTTGTTACGAGGTCATGACCCAGGCGCTGTATTACTACCAGAATAGAACCACACTCACGAAAGCGGAGCTTGAGACAGTTTCGTTGTGGATCGAGAAGTGTGACCGATGGGAACTCAGTGATGATCTGTCGAAGATTTATGCGAACGCGGTCGAAGCCGCTCCGGAGGTAATGACGCCGATCCTGAAGCAATGGAATGGTTCTGATAATCCTTGGAAACGGCGCCAATCGGTCGTCGGTCTTATCGAATACGCACGCAAACGAAAGCGCTATCTACCCTACGCAAAGCTGATTGCGTTCGTCGAACCGCTGTTGGCCGACGAGGATTATTACGTCCAGAAAGGGGTGGGCTGGACACTCAGGGAAATTTACAATGTGTATCCAACCGAGACATTGCGGTTTTTCGAGAACCGCGCATTCGTCATCGATCCCAGGGCGTGGAGTGCAGCCACCGAGAAATTGGACAAAGCAGCGCGAGCAAGTCTGAATTCTCTGCGCCGCGCAGATCGTAGCGACCGAAAATCGAGATAACCGGTGGGAAGATCGGGGTACATGAGTCAACGACCGTGCCGTCCCTGTTTGTTGACCTTGCGACTGCTCTTTGCCGTCTCACTGCTGCTATCGGGTTCCTGCGGGCGGGGTGATAGAGGCGGACTGGAGGGTTTTGAGACAGCGACGCCAGGCGATTTTCGTTTCCTTGGCCGAAGTGCACCCTGTTATCTCGAGGTACAAGCGCAAGAGCCTCGCTCCATCCGCGTCAACTGTTTTCACATCGATGGAACGTTGCATATCCATTCAAACCGATTTGCCAAAATGCCCCGCTTGCGCGGTGAAAGCTGGGTTGAGACGGTGCGACGCGAACCCCGGGTGCGAGTCGCGATTGCCGGCAACATCTACCGATTGCGAGCGACGCCTATCGATGATCCGAAGATGCGGGTAGCCATACTCCACGCGCGCGGCTATCTGTATGCCTGGAATGGCATAACGGTCTTCAGGTTTGCAGCGACAGAGAACGTTCTGTAAATGCCGGACACGTGCGCTCCTATTCCGTGCGTAGGTGCGTGTTGACCCGACAGAACGCAGGATGCGCTTCTCCAGGTTTCCCGCCAGCAACGGAAATGCGACACTTCGCCCACGAGATTAGGGGCACACCATGGCGGTCTTGTCATCGAAGGTTGATGTTGGAAGTACAAATTTTCAACGGAACTCGGCACACCACCGGGCCTTGAGTGTTGAGCTGCATGAATTGGTTGAAAAAATTGCCCAAGGGGGTAATGAGCGGTCTCGTGCACGGCATATTGCGCGTGGAAAGTTGTTGCCACGTGAGCGGGTTGATCGTTTGTTGGATGCAGGGTCGCCTTTCTTGGAGATCGGACAGCTTGGTGGATATGAGCTCTACGATGACTGGATTCCATCGGCGGGAATCATCACGGGTATCGGTAAGGTCTCGGGTGTTGAGTGTGTGATCGTTGCCAACGACGCAACCGTGAAAGGCGGCACCTACTATCCCATCACAGTGAAGAAACATCTGCGTGCGCAAGAAGTGGCTTTGGAAAACCACCTTCCTTGTATCTATCTGGTGGATTCCGGCGGTGCGTTTCTGCCGATGCAGGATGAGGTGTTTCCAGACAAGACACATTTTGGTCGCATTTTTTACAACCAGGCGAACATGTCTGCCCAGGGAATTGCCCAGATTGCAGTCGTCATGGGATCTTGCACCGCCGGTGGCGCGTATGTCCCGGCGATGTGTGACCAAGCCATCATCGTGCGCAACCAAGGCACCATATTTCTTGGAGGGCCGCCACTGGTGAAGGCGGCGACTGGGGAAGAGGTTGATGCGGAAAGTCTCGGTGGCGGTGAAGTACACAGCCGCATCTCGGGCGTAACGGATTATCTTGCCGCTAACGACGAGCACGCCTTGTCTCTGGCCAGAGAGATTGTCGCCAGCAGCCACGTTCGCTATCGACAGACAGTTGCAGTTCGCCCGGCTGAAGCACCCGCATACGCGATGGAAGAACTCTACGGTGTGTTACCAATCGACACGCGCACGCCGTTTGATGTTCGTGACGTCATTGCGCGGCTTGTGGATGGTTCGCAGTTCCACGAGTTCAAGGCGCTTTATGGAGAGACGCTGGTCTGCGGTTTTGCCCACATTGCGGGTCTTCCCGTCGCCGTTCTCGCAAACAATGGCATTCTCTTTTCGGAGTCCGCCTTGAAAGGCGCCCACTTCATTCAGCTGGCGGACCGGCGTGGCATACCCCTCGTGTTTCTACAGAACATCACGGGCTTCATGGTGGGTAAGAAGTATGAGCACCAGGGGATTGCGAAAGATGGGGCCAAGATGGTCACGGCGGTAGCCTGTGCAACGGTGCCTAAGTTCACCGTTGTGATAGGCGGATCTTTCGGGGCGGGTAACTACGCGATGTGCGGGCGTGCCTATGGCGCGCGACTGTTGTGGACCTGGCCCAATGCCCGGGTTTCGGTCATGGGTGGCGACCAGGCGGCTCATGTTTTGGCGACGGTTCGCCGCGACGCGGCGACCGCGCGTGGCGAACAGTGGCCGGAACCAGAGCAGGAATCATTCATGGCGGATATACGCGAACAGTACGAACGGCAGGGACATCCATATTACGCAAGTGCCCGGTTGTGGGACGATGGTGTCATAGACCCGCTGGATACGCGACGAGTGTTAGCGCTCGGTTTGTTCGTTGCCTGCAGGGAACCGTTGCATCATGAGAGCCGGTTCGGGATCTTCCGGATGTGAACATTGTTTAGCACTTTGTTAATTGCCAACCGCGGTGAAATCGCCTGTCGGGTGATGAGGACGGCGCGCCGGTTGGGTTTGCGCAGCATCGCTGTCTATTCCGAAGCGGACCGGTACGCACAACATGTGAAGCTCGCCGACGAAGCCCATTTTTTGGGTCCGGCACCAGCGGTTGAGAGTTATCTGAACATTGACGCCGTGTTGGCCGTTGCAAAAGCAACCGGCGCAGAAGCCATCCACCCGGGATATGGTTTCCTGGCGGAAAACGCTGCCTTTGCCGAAGCGTGCGCGTCTGCAAATATTGCTTTTGTAGGTCCGAGCGCAGAGGCGATTCGTGTGATGGGGTCAAAGATCGCAGCAAAACGTCTGATCGCCGCCGCCGGTACGCCTGTGGTACCCGGATATCACGGCGACGATCAGAGTGATGTGGGGTTGCTGGCCGCCGCGCGGGAAATCGGCTTTCCCGTGTTGATCAAGGCGTCCGCCGGCGGCGGAGGCAAGGGAATGCGGCTCGTGGACAATGAGCAGGATTTTGCGGCTGCCTTGTCTGGTGCGCGGCGTGAATCGAAAGCCGCTTTCGCGGACGACCGCATGCTCCTCGAGCGATATCTGCAGGCACCGAAACATTTGGAAATGCAGATTCTTGCGGATCGCCACGGGCATACGCTGCACTTGTTCGAACGCGACTGTTCGGTGCAGCGCAGGCATCAGAAGGTCATCGAAGAAGCACCCGGGCCGACGGTTACCGATGCGCAACGCAAACGCATGGGTCAGGCGGCTGTGCAAGCGGCAAAAGCCATCGACTACGTGGGGGCGGGAACGGTCGAGTTCATCGCTGAGGGAGACACGTTCTACTTCATGGAGATGAACACGCGGTTGCAGGTCGAACATCCTGTTACCGAGGCGATCACGGGTCTCGATCTGGTGGAATGGCAATTGCGCATCGCTGCGGGTGAGCGGCTGGATATCGAGCAGGATTCCCTAGTCAGAAACGGTCACGCGATCGAAGCGCGAATCTACGCCGAAAATCCTCGTCGCAAATTTCTGCCATCGACCGGCAAGCTGGTCAGGGTGAAATTTCCGGATGATGTGCGCGTCGATGCTGGGATTGTCAGCAACGATGTCGTGAGCATGCACTATGACCCGATGTTGGCGAAAGTGATTGCTCATGGCAGGGATCGAGAGGAAGCGCGCGTGAAGCTCGTTCAGGCGTTAGCCGAGGTGGAACTTGCCGGAGTAGAGCACAATGTGAGCTATTTACGTGCGGTGTTGGACCACGCGGCCTTCCGCGCCGGTGACTACACTACCGGGCTCGCGGAACAGCATCACGATGAACTGGTGAGCGAACCAACCAATATTGGCCCAATCTGCGCGGTGCTTGCGCTCAAGGAGATAACACAGGGGGCGGGTGTCTGGGAAACTACAGATGGTTTTCGTTTGAACCTGCCCCACAGTTATCGTCAACGCTTCACCAGATACCGGAAGCTGGTGACAGTTGTGGTAACCAATGGTGTCGTGGCTGTGGATGACAACGAACATGAGGTGAGCGATGTGGCTTGGACCGGCTCGACGCTCACCTGTCGGGTGGACGGCCAGTGGGTAGATGCGCGGGTTATCGTCGATCGAAAGACGATTTTCGTCATTCGCGATGGCGATACAGAACGACTGGAAGCATACGAGGAAGACATCAATCGCCTGGTTCATGACGCGAGCGCTGTAGATCGGATCACTTCGCCTATGCCGGGTCAGGTCATCTCGCTGACCGTGGGGATGGGCGATGAGGTGGCCGAAGGTGATGTGCTCATGGTGATCGAAGCTATGAAGATGGAACACAACATCAACGCGCCTCGGCGCGGCAAGGTTTCCAGCATTATGTGCGCTGTCGGAGATCGAGTAGAGGAAGGCATCGAGTTGGTCACTCTCGAGGAGATACTTGAAAGTGTTAGTGGCTAGGAGTCGGTAGCCAACCAGCTTCTAGATCGATCTCCCCTTTGCTGCAAATGCCGTCGGCCTGAGGCCGTAGTATCATCCGGCCCCTTTTTTACTGCTTAGAGAAAGCGCAACTCATGATGGACTTCGACTTTGGTCTTGGGGAAACGGTGGAGCAGTTGCGTGCGAGCGTGCAGCAGTTTGCACGCCGCGAGATCGCACCGCTTGCCGAAAAAATTGATGCCGATAATGAGTTCCCTCGTGAGCTGTGGCCAAAGATGGGTGACCTCGGCGTTCTTGGGATCACTGTGGATGAACAGTACGGGGGTGTAGGTCTCGGTTACCTTGCGCACTGTGTTGTCATGGAAGAAATCAGCCGCGCTTCAGCCTCGGTGGGTCTCTCCTACGGTGCCCATTCCAACCTGTGCGTCAACCAGATTCACCGCTTTGCGAGTCACGATCAAAAACAGCAGTACTTACCTAAATTGATCAGTGGCGAGTACCTCGGTGCGCTGGCCATGAGCGAGACTTCAGCGGGTTCCGATGTGGTGAGCATGAAGCTGCGTGCCGAGGATCATGGTGACTATTTCGTTTTGAACGGCAACAAGATGTGGATAACCAACGGCCCCGGAGCGGACGTGCTGGTGGTATATGCAACGGTTGACCCGAATCTTGGTGCGAAAGGCATCACCGCCTTCCTCATCGAGAAAACCATGGAGGGCTTCTCCACCGCCCAGAAACTCGACAAGCTCGGAATGCGTGGATCGGATACCTGCGAACTCGTGTTTGAAGATTGCGAGGTCGCTAGAACCCAGGTGCTCGGCGAGGTTGGCCAGGGAGTGAAGATACTCATGAGTGGCCTTGATTATGAGCGCGTCGTCCTCGCGGCCGGACCGCTGGGGATTATGCAGAGTTGTCTCGATCTGGTGCTCCCCTACATTCACGAGCGGCATCAGTTCGGAGAGCCGATCGGAACGTTCCAGCTCATGCAGGGCAAGATTGCGGATATG
>SMWK01000250.1 GCA_004356895.1 Gammaproteobacteria bacterium | reverse complement strand
GAATACATGAGGGAGCTCATTACCCAGGATTTTCCCGCGGTTGTACTCGAAAATGCCAAACACCACCTGTTCCTGGACCAACCGTTTGCGTTTATTGACGCGTTGAAAGGTATGTTACGGGATCTTCGTAGATAGTGCTGTCCAGAATGCGGAGCATTCTGAGACCGCACTAGTGGAGGGCAGGGATGCCCACGGCGTTCGCTACTTTTTCCGAAGGAAAATGCGAGGTTTTCGTAGAAAACCGACGGAGGAAAATTCGCAGGAGCGAATTTCCGGACAAGAACTAATTAGAGTTTACCGTCCTAGCCATCTTCACCAAGATCGCCATAGGGACTCGCGAACACGATTTTGTACCCGTCGGGATCCAGGAAAAGGCATTCGCGATGCCGGGCTAAAGGATTAACGTGTGGCCCTTCGAGGATCTCGGCACCGGACGCGCGCAGGCGCTCTATTGCGTCATCGAAACGGTCGGTCACGAAATAGAGCCAGATTCCGTTCCCGACCGGAACATCGTCATCAATCAGATGAGGATGCTCGTGAGCGTCGCGATGATGGAGCTGCAGCAGCAGTATGTCATCGCGCATGATCTGCTCGTACTCGGTACCACCGTGGCCGCTTTTAGCATCCAGCACCTGTTGATAAAAAAGACTACTTGATTGGACATCGCGCACTGTGATCATCGGTTGAGTTTTCATGATGAACTCCGTCAACCCTAGAGCTGGTATAAAGCCTTCACGTTTTCATGGGTGATCTTCGCCCTGTCCTCGTCCGGCACGTCAGCGAAGATCTCGTCGAGAACGTCTAATGAACAGGGCCATGTCGAATCGACATGGGGATAGTCGGAGCCCCACATGAGATTGTCGATGCCGATCAGTTCTCTGGTGAGAATCGCCGGGCGGTCGTCCTCGATCGTTGCATAAAACTGTCGTTTCCACACCTCATGGGGTCGTTCTCCGGTGAATTCTTTCATTCTGAAGCGATGGTCGCGCAACAGTCCCTGGTCCACCCGGTCGAGCCACTGAGCGATCCACCCTGCGTTGAACTCGCTCACCACAAACTTGAGTTTGGGGTGGCGCTCGGCGACCCCTCGGCAAATCAGTTCAACGAGCGTTCGTTGTACGGTCGTCGGCGCGTTGGCGTAGTCTAAAATAGAGTCGCGCATCGCGTGTTTCTGGCGGAATTGAGAGGGTAGATAAGCGTTGGTGCCGACGTGCATGGACAAGGGGAAACCGGCTTCCTCCGCCAGCGACCAGATTGGCTCGTAACACTCGTCCCGATACGGTCTTTCAGCGGGGGCTGAGCAGGGGATACAACCACCTCTGTAACCTTTTTTGATAACGCGTTCGAGTTCTACAGCCCCGGCTTGGGGATCCTGCAATGGAATTGCCGCAAGCCCGAATAACCTCCCGTTTGCCGCGTCTGCATAGTCGTACAGCCAATCGTTGTAGTTCTGCTGACAAGCAACAAGAAGCTCGGTGTTTTCGAAGCTGAACATACCGAAAAACCCTGGGTACAAGAACTCGGCCGCAACTCCATCGATATCCTGATCGTCAGGCCGACAAGCACCGTCGCGAATTCCGGGACGTAGTCCGTCGTAGCCTCTGGCTAGTGTCGCGACTGCTTCCGCGTCATTCAACTCGTCAACTTCCGGCTTATGGCCGGGTCGTCTGTCGATGGATACGCCCTCGCGGAGCCGCATGCCGGCCCAGCCCATGCGTTTTCTGATACCTCGTGGCCCTTTTGCAGGAATGACGATGGCATCCAGTTCGGTGCCTGCGTTTGTGACGCGCGGTGCGTCATCTCCGAAACGTTCTTTGAGCCCAACAAAAACCTCTTCGGCTTCAACCACGTGAGAATCTGCAGAAATCGGTTTCATCTTCCCCCTCTGCGAATGAGTGCCTCACTAATGTAGCCGCCAACACAGGTCTGTTCCAGCGTAATCGACTGCCAGCTGGCTTTGATAAAAAGAAACTCAGTGTAGATCCCTCGACCTGACAATCTCGAAATACTATCCTCGACCCATCAGTTACGGGAGGTGGATAGCTGTGAGCAACGATCCCTACATTCTCATTACCGCCGATACGCATGCGGGTGGTAGTCACGCACAATATCGGGAATGTCTCGATCCGACCTATCGACAGGCGTTCGACGAATGGCGTGGTGGATACAAGAATCCAGCGCAAGAACACTACGGCAGCAAGAAGATGCGGAACTGGGATCTCGAGATCCGCACCAACGATCAGAACGGTCAGGGGGTTGTGGGAGAGGTCGTGTTCCCGAATACCGTACCGCCTTTTTTTAGCAAGAGCATCGTCATTGCACAACCGCCCAGACCTGAGGACTACGAACTTGCCCTCGCTGGAATTCGTGCGCATAACCGCTGGTTGAAAGATTTCTGCGCGGAGGATCCGGACCGGCGAGCTGGAATTGGCTTGATCTTACCGAATGATCTTGACGAAGCGATTAAAGACATTGAGTTCATTGCACAAGCGGGTTTACGTGGCGGAGTGTTGTTGCCGTTGATTCCTCCTGATTGTAATTGGTTGACTCCGCTGTACGATCCGGCTTGGGACAAGCTGTTTGCCGCCATCCAGGATCACGATCTCGTGATCAATCAGCATTCGGGCCAAGGGTCGCCCGATTATGGGCGGAGCCTGGTCGGCGAAGCCTTGTGGATATCGGAGGTAACTTTTTATTGCCAGGCGGGCTATCGCCACCTGCTGATGAGTGGTGTGTTCGAACGTTTCCCGAAACTGAAATACATCCTTACCGAATCCGGGTGCGCGTGGGTGAGCCCTATGTTGAAGCAGCTCGACCGGATTCACATGGGTATTGAAGCAGGTGCGATCGGCGAAATGCACTACGATGGTGACTGGGTATTGAAAGATCTGCCGAGTGAGTACGCTCAGCGTAGCTGTTGGTATGGCGCGAGCTTCCCAAGCAAAGCCGAACTCGATGGTTTAGCTGAGATCGGCGCAGAGAACGTGTTGTGGGGGAATGACTACCCGCACTACGAGGGGACTTTCCCCTACAACCTCGAGTCCCTGAGATTGACCTTCGCCGACGTAGCAGAGCGTGAGCGGCGTATGCTTTTCGGTGAAAACGCAGCGTCGCTCTACAACTTCGATCTCGACAAACTCAAGCCCCTTGCCGATCAATATGGACCAACCCCTGAGCAGGTCAACCAGCCGTTAACGCGCGACGAGATTCCACGGGACGCAACCTGTTCGCTATTTCAAAGCGCACTTTATGGGATGTAGGCAAAGGAACCTCTGATTAATTCTCGTTTGCTCAGCGCGGACTACGGGGCTTGTGGTTAGGCGCGGTTCGTAGGTAATGTCGAGCACATTGCCAAGAATCGTAACAACACCACAGGCCCCGTAGTCCGTGCCTTTCAGGAGCATATCGCGCCTGCCCTGCCGGTGTTGCGCACCTTGGCAATGTGCTCGACATTACCCGCGGTACGCGCCTTGGCAGGACAGGCGCGATATGCTCTGAGCTTTCGAGAATTAATCAGAGGTTCCTCAACCATGGCCATGCCTCAGAATCTCGGGATCGTCGATACCATGATCGGTTTTCCCGCAAGCGACTTTGCCCAGTACGACTTCATCCGTGCACAGCTCAAAGACGGTTCTACCGATTTCGATTTTCCAGTGGAGTACATGTTCAAGAACGTTCCCAAGGAACTCTACGGAAGCAAAGACCCGATTTCGGTCACGCTCCACGAAATGGACCGATTCGATATCGAAATAGGACTCATCGGCGTGGGCGGTGATGTGAGTCGTAAGGCACTGACCGACTACCCGGATCGTTTTGTGCCTCAGGGCTCGGTGGATCCGAACACGGGTATGGAGGGCGTGCGTAACATGGTGCGTCAGTACGAGGAATTTGGGGTGCGTTCGTTCGGTGCGTTTAATGCCGGATACAACCCCCAGGTTGGGATTAACGATGCGCTGATGTATCCGATCTATGCCAAGTGCGTGGAACTCGATGTGCCTATTTTTTCGTGTGTCGGGGTTCCGGGCCCTCGTTTTCCCATGTGGCCGCAGCATGTGGAATTGCTCGACAAAGTGATGTACGACTTTCCGGAACTCGTGTTTGTCACCCGTCACGGTTGCGAGCCCTGGGAAGATCTGGCGGTGAAACTCATGCTCAAATGGCCGAACTTGTATTACTCCACTTCTGCGTTCGCGCCCAAGTATTACCCGGAGGCGATCATCAAGTACGCAAACTCACGAGGGGCGGACAAGGTCATTTATGCTGGGTATTTCCCGATGGGGCTGTCGGTTGAACGGATCATGACCGATATGAAAGACGTGGCTTTCAAAGACGAAGTCTGGCCGAAGTTTTTGCGGGACAACGCAAGGAAGGTGCTGAAACTCGACTAGCAGCGTGCTTCGGAGGTATCGATATGAGCGCTGTCGATTGACACTACCTGTTTAGGGAATATCCTCAGGTTGTCTGACTGAGAAAAATTCTGGCTTGAATACCGCCTCGATCATCCATGACGATCTGACGGCCCTGAGAGCCCAGGTGAGCCTGATCTCGCTGAAAGTATTAGTCGGAGTAGGCGCGTTAGTAGTTGCCTGGTCCTTTGTTCAAGACCAACCCTATCGCTATGTCCACCTCGGTGCCGAGTTCCTCTTAATCGGCGTTATTTACTTCCAGAAAAAATTGCCCGATGTAGGGGCTTACGTCTTGTTCTGCGTTTTTTACTTCGTTGGCGTTACAGAATTGTTGGACGATGGCTTTGATGGTGCCCACATCGAATGTTTCGTACTTGCCACGTTTCTCGTGAGTGCGTTGATTGGCGCCAGAGGCGCGATTGTTAGTATCGCTATCTGTCTGTTTACGATTTCCAGTGTCGCATTTCTCTTGCAAAATGGTTGGCTGCAGCTACAACCAGAATCCGACGGATTACCTGAAAATTGGACTGGTTGGGTATGGGACCACTTGAGTCTGCTTTTATTTGCGGGGGCTATTAGTGGTGCCACCGTGTATTTGATGGACCGTCTAAACAGAAGCCTGAATCATGCCAACAGCCTGGTAAGGAGACTGGAGCAGGAAGTCGAAGAAAAGGAAAACGCGATCCAGATGAGTCTGGAAAGCGAGCAGATGTATTAACTGCTCGCAGACAACGTCTCCGACGTGGTGTTCACGTTGACACTAGATTTGAAAACAATTTATTGCAGCCCCTCAGTTCTGCAGCAGAGAGGTTATACGGCCGAAGAGGTCCTTGAACTCGACGTGCTCTCGTCGATTAGCCCGGAAACCAGACATGTGGTAACAACGACCCTCGAGCAGGCATTCAAGGATATGGAGGCGGGAATAGATAGGGTCTACCCCCTCGAATACGAGATCTCACACAAGAACGGCCACTACGTATGGATAGAAACACGAGTCACGATTGTGCACGGCTCAGACGGTAACGACGCCTGTTTGCTTGGTGTTAGTCGCGACATCACAGAACGCAAACGGGCAGAACAAGCCAACCGCGAACTCGAGACGCAAATTCGCCACATTCAACGAATCGAATCCGTTGGTCAACTTGCGGGCGGCATTGCCCACGACTTCAACAACATTCTGGTCGCGATCATGGGTTATACCGAACTCAGCCTGAACAGCGAACTCAACGAAGAAGTCAGGCAAAACCTGCAAGGTGTCATGAGCTCCGCACTCAGGGCATCCAAGTTGACGGGGCAGTTGCTGGCGTTCAGTCGCCGCCAGATGTTCAATCTACAATCGATCAACCTGAACGAACTCGTTCTCAAGTTGGAAGGAATGTTAGGCAGGCTGATCCGCGAAGATATCGATCTAACCATCACCACGACAAATGAAGACAACTACATCGATGGCGATAGTGGCCAGTTGGAACAGGTGATAGTTAATCTGGTTGTTAACGCGAGGGATTCGATGCCGGACGGTGGTCAGTTGAATATCATATTGGATCGAGTGGGGCCGGATGACGAGTTTATTCATCAACAGAGTGATCACCTCGATGTGAACTACTCGCGCCTTGTGGTACGAGACTATGGTATTGGTATTCCAACAGACAAGATCGAACTGTTATTCGAACCCTTTTTTACGACAAAACTGGAAGGTACGGGAACCGGGCTGGGTTTGTCGGTGGTTTACGGCATCGTCACGCAACATCGCGGTTATGTGACGGCATACCAGCGCGAAGATGGTACCGATTTTGTTGTTTATCTGCCTGAGGCAACTGAACGCGTGCAGGCAAGCCCCCACCCCAAATCCAGGGTTTTGTCCCATAGAGGAACAGAGACGATACTGATTGTGGAGGATGATGAACCGGTTCGAGCGGTCGTATCCCGGATGCTAGAGGGGGCCGGATATCATCTGTTGCTTGCGAAGGATGGGCTTGATGCGCTGCGATTGTTTGATCAACACAGAAAGGACATTGGCCTTATTCTGATGGATGTAGTGATGCCTAAAATGAATGGCAAGGATGTCATGCTGAAGATTCGCGAAACCGATACGACCGTGCCGTTTCTGTTCTCCAGTGGTTACTTTTATGATGCCCAACAATCCGACTTCATCAACGAATATGATCTTGAACTCTTAAAGAAGCCGTACAAGCAAGAAGCGTTGCTGGAGCGGGTTCGCCGCATATTGGATTCTGGGGTAGAGGTGAGTGCCGCGGATTAGCGTCGGGGTCCATCTGGACCCATACTCCGCCCGGTCAGTCGCCGACTGTTCCGGAAACGGCTTCGCGGAAGTATCCCGTGAGAGAACTGCCGTCGAGATCGTCGAAGTCAGGAAAAAGCACATAACCCTTTTTGACGGGAGATTTGGCGAAATATCTCAGGGGAGAAGCTGCGCCTGACTCGATTAACTCAGAACAAAGGTCATCGGGAAGTTTGAACGCCAGCCCAACAGGTGTGAGAGAAGCGCATATCAGACCGTTTGCATAGAGGGCCGCACCACTAAAGAAATGTTTGCATTCGATATCGGATTGCTCCGTTAGATGCTGGCTAGCGAGAACCTTGAGGTTTTCCAGGAATGGTTGGGCCAAAATGGTGGTGCGCCTGTTAGTTGAAAGCTAATCGCTGCTCTTGTCGTCCAGAGGTTCGAGCTTGATGCTCAACACTTTGTTATCGAGTACCGCCTTACGGGAATAGACCAACGGAAAGCTGGCTTCGGTGGCCCAGCCTTCCAACAAGTTGTCATAAAAATAGGACCGTGGGTCTCCAGATTGCCCGGGTGCGTTGGTCATTTTTGCGGCGTCCCAATTGCCAACGTCGAGAACCATGCGGAAAGACGCGCCTGAGCGGACGAGAAAATCATCCGCCCGAAAGCTCGTGCTGTTGGTGGTATTGCCGCTTCCCCCACGAGGGTAAGCCGGATAGATCATCGCGTTCGCCAACTCGTCTGTCGCCCGATGCTGCAAGGGATGTACGAATTGGATCTGGTGCAGGTCTCCCCAGCGCCAGGCGGATGGATCCTCTCCGAGCAATTGTTGGGTTTCAACGAAGGCTGGGCCAAGGGTTGCGCTGGCCACTCCCTGACCAAGCGGAAAACGCAAAGCTTCCAGAACGGCTTGAGTGTCTAGAGGTTTCAGCAGGTCCGGTGCGAGCGGCGCGATTGCTTTCGCAAGTTCCGGCTGGAGGTGGCGGTAGAACCACACTGCATAGAGTGCCGCGTTGGGCGAATCCACCGAGAGGTTTCCATCCCAGTTACTCAACATAGCGACAGCAGTTTGTGCATTAACCGTCAGGTTCTCCGGCGACGGCAGCCGTACGATGATTTTTCGCGCCAACATGGAGTGATAGTCGCGTTGTAATGACAAGGAATTTTTGAGCGTGTGCGCTGATTGGCTTCGCAGCACTTCCTTGAGCCGCTTGTAGCGCCAGGGTGCTGACCATTCGAAGCCTACCCGGTGTGTCGCGATTGGGTAATCGTCAGGCAGACTCATTGCATTTGCTGTGCCGGTGAATCCCCGCTCCGGGTTGTACTCTTCGGGGAGCACATCCATATCGAAGTAGCCGTTCCATTCGTAGCGACCATCGCCAGGCACCGGCAACAGACCGTCCCAGTTGTCACGGCGCGGAAATAGCCCTGCGGGTTTGTATCCGATGTTGCCATCCACATCTGCGTATACCTGATTTTCCGAAGGAGCGCCCCAACGGTTGAGCGACGCTACAAACTCGCGCCAGTTTTGCGCTCGCATGTATTCCACACTGCCAAAATAAGGTGCCATACCCGGAGTGAGCCAGGCAGCGCGCACTGCAAAAATCTGGTTTTCGGTTTTGAACACAACCGGACCATGGCGGGTGAACTCGAGCGTCACGAGTTCGTCGGGCGCATCTTTGCTAGCGATGCTTTCTGTTAACGTCTTGAGAAGCTCTACTCTACCCTGGTAGAGATAACCATTTTCAACACGCTCGTAGACGTAGAGGTCTTCCTGGTCGATGGGGAAGATTGTGAGCCCGAAAGCTATCCGTTCGTTGTGACCGATTGAAATCCCGGGCAGCGCTGGTTCACCGGCGCCAATTACATTGAGCCCGGGTGCAACCAGGTGGGCGATGTAGCGAAGCGACGGAACGGCGTGACCCCGATGAGGGTCATTCGCAAGGATGGGGCGACCCGTGGCGGTGCGGTTTCCTGCCACTACCCAGTTGTTACTGCCGAGGTCTGCGCTGAGTTCATCGGCCCAGGCCTGGGTCAGATCAGGGACTGGTTCGTCGAAGCGAACGGGTGTTTTAGCGAGTAGATAGAGATCCAGTACACCCTCTGGTATGTCGCATGGGTCCAACCCTGCGGGTATTTTTGTATCCCATTGAGGCTCGAGTACTTTCCACAGCGAAGCTGCGTCGAGGCCGAGTTTGCAGGCAATTCGCGCCCTGCGCACTTCGCTCACAACGTTACGCCAGAGACCGTTACTGCGAATGCGCACGACGTCTTCTGGTGACCAGATTGCCGGTGCGTAATCTAACAATTCGAATTCAGGGGGTATGAGTTCTGGATGTTGGGAAAGCGTGTTTACATAAGCGTTGATACCGGCGGTGAAGGCTTCGGCGATACGTTTTGCGTCGCTGCCATAAGCGAGCCATTCACGGTACATATCGCCCCGGTAGAGGAACAACCGGGCGGCCCGGTCCTGCTCGAGGTAACGGGCGCCGAGTACCGCCGAGAGTTCTCCGAGACCTCTGAGGCGCCATAGGTCAATTTGCCACAAGCGGTCTCGTGCCGCATTGAAGCCTTGTACAAAAAACGCATCGTAGTGCGTTTGGGCGTAAATGTGCGGGACACCCCAGGTGTCTACGATAATCTCGGCGGGGCGCGTTAAGCCTTTGACCGTGTAGCTCAGATCCTCGGCAGTCGCATAAAAACTGAGCGCGAGACCTACAACCTGTGCCCAGCAAACTAAGTGCACGTTGCGCCTAAACTTCATAGGAAACGAATTCTACGGTCATGCCGCCACACACGGCCAGGTTCCAGTAGTTGAATCCATATGTTGGGCTTCTTTGTCATTTCATTCCATACTCCTCAACAATGACCGGATTCAGAAGAGTATTTGATTAATCTGCTCATGTCTGCCTCGCTACTTTTGGGCTCACCTGTGACGGGGCACTGGTGTCGGTGCTGGAAGATGGTCAGGGTAAGGTACTGAACGTGGGGCGCAAGATACCGAGAGATGGGCTGTTTTGTTGTGAGACCCAATTCTGACCGTTCATCAACTTTTTCTGACCGCCTGTCAGCGTTTACAAAACCACCTTAACCAATGACCTGCTGATTTGTGCACAATCTTCACTATGCGCAAATCAGATAAAAAGAAGACAGTCACATACGTTCGCTCGCGTGATCGCTTCTTCCGACAGAACGACCAATGGTTTTTTCAAACCCGTGAAGGCGCGTGCGGTCCTTTTACATACCGTGAGATTGCCGAGCAGGAATTAGGTCGCTTCATCGCGCTCAGAGATCATCACAAGAAGCCGTTTTTTCCGCGAAACGATCCGTACGCATTCGACCCAGCGTCCCAGCGGTGGCACCCCAAACACTGATTCGTACTCGTTTCAGACCTCGCCTCATCTATACCGAAGCGCATACTCTACAGGTGGGTCAATTTTATGTTGCTGCTAGTGGGTCAATTTAACTGTGCTGGTGACACAATTAATCCCACTCCAACTTCGGCGGATGGAAGTCGAGTGGGAAGTTGTATTGGTCAGCAATTGTGGCAAGTGCCTCAAAACAAATCCTCCCGTATTCCGCTATGTCTTGTGAGCTATCCCTAAAAAGACGCGATTCCGCGAATTGTTTTTTTGACTGAGAATCATTCCCAACGGAGCATCCCATTCGCCAACATCTGTGGTGAAAGCGGACACAAAATTCAGGGCTTTCAAGTTCGAAAACGACCACAAGGCGACTTCGCCATCCAGAGCTACTCCGTCGGAACTTTAAGCTCGACCTCGTCGAGCCAATTGAGTACCACCGTCAGATTTCGCTGGGGCTTGATTGTCGTCTCGACCATCAGCTATCGCTCCCCGTCTGCTGATACGTCAAAGAATCTGCCCTTATTGAGGTCTCTGACGATAGATGAATCAATCGAAAACAGGAACTCTGGGGAACCGATCGGGTTGACCGAATCATGATGAAAAGGCGATTAGTCCCAGCTGAGCGCACCACCAGTCTGATATTCGGTCACCCGAGTCTCGAAGAAATTTTTCTCCTTTTTGAGATCCATGATCTCCGACATCCACGGGAAGGGGTTTTTAACTCCCGGGAACTGCTCGAGTAAACCGATCTGTGCCAGGCGTCGGTTCGCGATGAACTGCAGATATTCAGCCATCATGTTGGCGTTCATGCCGAGGATGCCCCGGGGCATAGTGTCCTTGGCATATTCTATTTCGAGCTGGGTACCTTCAAGGATCATTTGTCGAGTAAGGTCCTGCATCTCCTCATCCCACAGGAGTGGGTTCTCCAATTTGATCTGGTTGATCACGTCGATACCGAAGTTCACGTGCATCGATTCGTCACGCAGGATGTACTGGAACTGTTCCGACGTACCCGTCATTTTGTTTAGCCGCCCCATGGAGAGTATCTGGGTGAAGCCACAGTAGAAGAAAATTCCTTCCACCACGCAGTAATAGGCAATCAGGTTTCTTAACAGGGCTTTATCTTTTTCCGGCGTACCGGTATTGAACATGGGATCCGATATTTCCTGCGTGTACTTCAGTGCCCAGGAAGCCTTGTTCGCTACCACCGGCACCTCGTGGTACATGTTGAAAATCTCGCCTTCGTCCATACCGAGGGATTCGATGCAGTACTGATATGCGTGGGTGTGAATGGCTTCCTCGAATGCCTGACGTAACAGGTACTGACGGCATTCCGGGTTGGTGATTAGCCGGTAGATGGCGAGCACCAGATTGTTTGCCACAAGCGAGTCGGCTGTTGAGAAAAACCCGAGGCTGCGCTTCACGACGGTACGTTCGTCCTGAGTCAAGCCGTCTTCGGATTTCCACAGGGCGATATCCGCCGTCATATTGATCTCTTGGGGCATCCAGTGGTTGGCGCAACCGTCGAGGTATTTCTGCCAGGCCCAGTCATACTTGAAAGGCACGAGCTGATTGAGATCCGCACGGCAGTTGATCATGCGTTTTTGATCTACCGTTACTCGCTGGTGGTCGTCGGTACTGGATGCGAGTGTCGTGTCGAGCTTGGCGACGGTTGCTGTCTCCCGGATTTCATGGGACGTAGCTGGAACCTCCTTCATGGTTGGTATTTCCAGGACGATCTCTGCGGATTTTTCGACGCCGATCGCTTGCTTGTGTTGCGTCGAAGGTGGCATGAGCGCATCAGAGGTTGTGGGGCTTGGGCTACGTCCGGGGTGGAGTTGCCCGGCATCCGCTACGATCTTTTCTGGCTGTACAGGTGCGATGGCCGGCGTAGGGTGCTGAGCTAACTCGTCGTCGTAATTATCCCAGGTCAACATGGCTGATCTCCTTTACTGACAGGCTTCGCAGTCGGGGTTGTCGATCGAACAGGCAAGCGGTACGGCGGCAGGTTCGGCTACGGTAATGTCTTCGTTCATCAGCTGTGCCGTTATCCCGTCATGTGCAACTGCTGCCTGTTCCGGTGGAGACTCAACGCCGCTATTCATCGAGACAGCGTTCAACGTGCCTTTATCCAGCGTCGATTTCTCCGCACTTGTTGCGCTGAGCGCGCGCAGGTAGTAGGTGGTCTTCAAGCCGCGCAACCAGGCCATACGGTAGGTCACGTCGAGTTTGCGACCCGAGGCACCGGCCATATAAAGATTGAGCGACTGCGCCTGGTCGATCCACTTCTGGCGCCGGCTCGCAGCATCCACCAGCCAGCGCGGTTCCACCTCGAAGGCAGTTGCGTAGAGCTGTTTCAGTTCGTCAGGCACTCGATCTAAAGAGCGTAGGCTGCCATCGTAGTATTTCAGGTCGTTCACCATCACCTTGTCCCAGAGACCCAGGCGCTTGAGGTCGTGCACCATGTAGGGATTCACAACAGTAAACTCGCCGGAGAGATTCGATTTCACATAGAGGTTCTGATACGTGGGTTCGATGGACTGGGTAACACCCGCGATGTTTGCGATGGTTGCAGTTGGGGCGATCGCCATCACATTGGAATTGCGCATGCCGTTGATCTGAACCTTCTTGCGCAGCTTGTCCCAATTGAGCGTTGTATCGAAATTGGCTTCCAGATACTTTTCGCCTCGCTCCTGACTGAGGAGCTTCAACGAATCGATTGGCAGGATGCCACGGCTCCACAGGGAGCCGGAGAAGCTCGCATAACTGCCGCGTTCCTTTGCGAGCTTGCAGGAGGCATCGATCGCGTAATAGCTGAACGCTTCCATGGAACGGTCGGCAAAGGTAACAGCTTCGTCGCTGCTGTAGGGGATGCGTAGTTGATAGAGCGCATCCTGGAAACCCATGATGCCGAGCCCGATGGGCCGATGACGCATGTTCGACGTACGTGCTTGCGGCACGGAGTAGTAGTTGATGTCGATCACGTTGTCCAACATACGCACTGCCGTACGCACGGTGGCTTTGAGCTTCTTCAGGTTGAGTTCGCCGTTCTCGACATGTTGCAGGAGATTGATCGAACCTAAGTTGCACACGGCAATTTCCTCATGCGAGGTATTGAGTGTGATCTCGGTACATAGGTTGGATGAGTGCACCACACCGGTGTGCTGTTGCGGCGAACGAATGTTGCAGCTGTCCTTGAAGGTGATCCAGGGATGCCCTGTTTCGAAAAGCATCGAGAGCATCTTGCGCCAGAGATCCTGAGCTCGCAGACGTTTGAAAAGAGAAATTTCGCCGCTGCGAGTCATCTCCTCGTAGGTTTCATAACGTTTCTCGAAAGCGCGCCCGTAGAGATCGTGCAGATCTGCTACCTCGTTTGGTGAGAAGAGGGTCCACTCACCGTCTTCGCTCACACGCTTCATAAAAAGATCGGGAACCCAGTTGGCCGTATTCATGTCGTGGGTTCGACGCCGGTCGTCTCCGGTATTCTTGCGCAGTTCCAGAAACTCCTCGATGTCGAGATGCCAGGTCTCCAGATACGAGCAAACCGCGCCCTTACGCTTGCCGCCCTGGTTCACAGCGACGGCTGTGTCGTTTACGACTTTCAAGAACGGCACCACACCCTGGGATTTACCGTTCGTGCCTTTGATATAGGCACCGAGTGCACGCACGGGTGTCCAATCGTTACCGAGCCCACCGGCCCACTTGGAAAGCAAGGCGTTGTCACGGATGGCGCTGTAGATGCCATCGAGCGCATCTGGCACGGTGGTCAGGAAACACGATGAGAGTTGGGGACGTAAAGTACCGGAGTTGAACAACGTCGGTGTCGAACTCACATAATCGAACGAGGAAAGTAGATTGTAAAACTCGATGGCGCGTGCGTTCGGGTCGTCTTCTTCATGTGCGAGGCCCATGGCCACACGCATGAAGAATACCTGGGGCAACTCGAAACGGACTCCGTCTGAGTGGATGAAATAGCGATCGTAGAGCGTTTGCAGACCGAGATAGGTGAATTGTAGATCGCGCTCTGGGTTGAGTGCCTTGCCGAGACGTTCGAGATCGTAGCTCGCGAGTTCGGGGTTCAATAACTCGAGATCTATCCCGCGGCGGATAAAAGCTGTTAAGGCAACGGGGTACAACTCTGCCATATCGCCTTGAATCGCGCGGTGCCCACCGGCCGTGTTTACGTCAAGGAATCTAAATGCCTGGGCGCGCAACCCATCGAGCAGGAGCCGCGCCGTCGCATAGGTGTAACTGGGCTCCTCTTCTACCAGCGTACGCGCGGTGATCAACAGACAGGTTGCGACATCTTCCTCGGAGATGCCGTCGTACATGTTAGCCATCGATTCGCTGATGATCCGCTCGCCTTCTACATCGGCAAGGTCCACACAGGCTTCCATCACCAGCGTGCGAATGCGTTCAATATCGAGCGGGGATCGTTCGCCGCTGGGAGATACGACTTGAATATTGGAGGTGGCGCTCTCCTGATCGTCGCTTTCTTCCTCGATGCGTTCGGCTCGCACCCTGGCGCGTTCCTCGCGATATAACACATAATCACGCGCAACCTTGTGCTCGCCCGAGCGCATGAGAGCGAGTTCGACCTGATCCTGAATTTCCTCGATGTGGATCGTTCCGCCGGACGGAAAGCGCCGCTTGAACGTCGAGCTCACCTGATCTACCAGCGTTATCACCATTTCGCGTATACGCGGCGACGCTGCGGCACTACCTCCTTCCACTGCCAAAAACGCTTTGGTCATCGCGACGGTAATCTTGTCGTCTGAATACGCAACGACTCCACCATTGCGTTTGATGACTTTGAGTTGTCCCGGCGCCGTTGCGGCGATGGAGGGTGGCAAGGATTCTGCAGCCGGTTGATGTTGGGTCTGAACCTGACCCGTGTTGTCCCCGACTTTTTGGATAGGAGTTTTTTGCATATGAGTTTCTTGCATGTGAGCTTCTAACTCCCTCGAGTTCTTGCGGAGTCGACTATTTCTGCTTTGCGAGATTCACTCGCGGACGCGCGGACCTGCAAACACAATATGTAGTGGTTGCGATGTCGGCAGAAATACGCCCCTCCGAACAAATTTCCGTTTCTATCTGCTCTTCCGACTGTTTTTTGCTACCTTTTTCGACTCATTTCCCGGAAAATTAATAGATCGGGTCAAATGAGAGAAAACGCTATATGTAGCGGTTTTCAATCGGACGACACACAAGATAATGCGGTGACTAGTCGATTGCAAGGCATTAACTGTGGATAACTTCGGGCTTGCGGGTGGGGTTCCTGTGGGTGGTCTGTGGACAGATAGCACTATTAGGTCGACATCTATATATTGTGGTCCGTTATCGCGCCCAAAGAGTGGAAAAGAGCGGCAAAAATGAGCCATATCATGGCCATCGACCAGGGTACTTCGAGTACGCGTGCCATCATTTTTGACCTCAATGGTCGCATTCTCGGCATGGGACAACGTCCTTTCGATATGGTGTTTCCAGCAGATGGCTGGATCGAGCAGGCACCGGAAGTACTCTGGCAGACAACCCTTGAAGCCGGTCGAGAAGCGGTTGCCAACGCCGGTTTGTCAGCCGCTGATATCGATGCCCTGGGCATCACCAATCAAAGGGAAACAACACTCGTTTGGGATCGCCAGACCGGTGAATGTCTGCACAATGCCATCGTCTGGCAGGACCGACGTACCGCCGAGCAATGTGAAAACATGCGAGCAGACGGAATGCAACAATCTGTCGCACGTATAACTGGGCTCGTTGTCGACCCGTATTTTTCAGGCACTAAGCTCGCGTGGTTGTTGGAAAACATTGCTGGCCTGAAAAAAAGAGCGGAAAGTGGAGAGTTATGTTTCGGTACCGTCGACAGTTTCCTTATCTGGCGACTCACCAAGGGTCGGCGCCATGTCACTGATGCGAGCAATGCGGCGCGCACGATGCTGTTCGATATTGGTACCCAGCGTTGGAGCGACGAACTACTGGCCTATCTCGACATACCGGCAACGTTGTTGCCGGTAGTGCTCGATTGCGCTGCGGATTTCGGGATAGCCGATGCAGAGTGGTTCGGCGCACCTATACCAATACTCGGCGTTGCCGGTGATCAACAGGCGGCACTGATCGGGCAGGGTTGCTTGCGCCCCGGGATGACCAAGAGCACCTACGGTACCGGCTGCTTCGTTATTGCGAACACGGGAAAACGGCAGTTGGTTTCGCAACAACAGCTACTTACCACGGTTGGCTACCGGTTGGCAGGAGAAACAACCTATGCCCTCGAAGGCAGCATTTTCGTGGCAGGTGCTGCCATTAAGTGGCTGCGCGACAATCTTGGGCTCATCGACGATGCAGCGGAGTCAGGCCGCGCCGCGGTTCGAACCGGTGGAGATTCAGGCGGGGTGTATGTAGTTCCAGCGTTTACCGGGCTCGGTGCGCCACACTGGGCACCCGAGGCGCGCGGATTGTTCATGGGGCTCACCCTCGACACCAGCCGTGATCAGATCGTCACGGCCACACTGCAAAGCGTCGCTTTTCAAACGGCGGAGCTCATTAGCGCCATGGAACAAGACGGTGCTGCGGTCGAACGGCTGCGCATTGATGGCGGCATGGTGACGAACAACTGGTTATGTCAGTTCCTGGCAGATGTGCTCGATCTAGTCGTAGAGCGGCCGGTGATTACAGAAACCACAGCTTTAGGCGCGGCAATGCTCGCGGCGGTTGGGTGTGGACTTGTTGCCAGCCTTGCTGATGCGGCGACTCTTTGGAGCCTGGAGAAAGAGTTTTCGCCGCGTATGCCTGCCGAGCGGCGCACGGCACTACTTGCCGGCTGGCAACGTGCGGTTGCGAGAACCCTGCTCTAACCGGGATTATTCGATTCCTGATCCGCCGGAAGTTTGTAAGGGTTTCCTTACAATGCGCCACCAGGTTGTGAAGTGCTCCGCCCTTTCGCCCCCTAGAATGCGAGCTACCTACGACTCAAGGCATTCCAGTGTTAATCGTCAGCGGGACAGTCAAGCAGAGATACGGGCGTATCGCCGTCATCATGTTCGGCGCGTCAGTCTACGCGCTGTTCTGGTTGGGCTTGGTTCAGTATGGCTACCTGCAAGTCACAACCCCGGCCTTTCCTGTGCTGATTGGCATCTGGATAGCCGGATTGTTCGCGTTGTTACTAGCCGATGGAGTGAGACAAGAACGTTTTGAGGCGAGTGCACTCACGCTGACTAAGGCCGTATGGTGCAACCTTGGGGTGGTGGCAACTGCGCTGTTGGTGCCGCATCCCGTGCGACTGTTAATTCTCGTTGCACCGCTGTTCGGTATTCTATATTCGGCTCTACTCCTCGACCGTCGACAGATGTTGTTCGTTAGCTTGGTAACGTGGTTGACCTATCTCGGGGGCAATTTGTTGTTGATTCGTTACGGAGACACAGATTTCGCTTTCGAGGCGGTCATCGCAGTGGCCTTTACCGTAATGTTGGCCGCCATGGCGTACATGGCCGGAGAAGTAACCGCGTTGCGTTCCGCTTTCGACCGCCGGCGCGATCGACTCAACAAAGCTATGGAGCAGCTCGCGGAACTTGCGATGCGCGATGAACTCACGGGCCTCTACAATCGGCGCTATATAATGGAAGTGCTCAAGCGCCAGAAGGCACTTGCCGATCGTGGTCACGTAGGCTTTACGCTGTGTTACTGCGATCTCGATCACTTCAAGCAGGTGAACGATCGCTTTGGCCATCTGTTTGGCGATCGTGTGTTACATGACTTCGCAGATCTCGCCGCAGGTGTTGTGCGTTCGGTGGACTTTGTTGCTCGGATTGGCGGCGAAGAATTTTTGATGATTCTCGTGGGCGCAGATGCAGATACTGCATCGAACGTGGCGAAACGGTTGGGAGAACGCACCCGCCAGATGTGCGCGGTGCCCGTGGACGGACCGGGGGACGAAGCTTTCCGTCTAACGGTTTCCACCGGCATTGCGACCTTTAAATCAGGTGAACGTGTTGAAGATGTGATCCAGCGAGCAGATCAAGCGTTGTATCGCGCTAAATCCGAAGGGCGTGACGGGATCATTATCGAAGCATAGGGCCTCTGACGTGACCTCGACAATGATATCGGGTAAGGTCCAGACGTTTTCGCGGAACGGATACTGCATCGTTGAATCGACGCCATTACCCCAGGCAACCCAGCTCCATTTCCGCCCTTGTTCACCCTGAACAGGGGCGTTCGTGGCTGTGCAGCATTCGAGATTTTTGCCATGACGGGATGTTGCTAACGGGTGCAGGTGGTTCGCGCTCGCTCTCGGCGACAGGCGCACAGCCTCATCCGGGTGACCCCGTTGCTTTGCACTTTTCTGTAGCAACACCGACTGGACAGCTACACTTTCGTACCCAGGCCAAGATTGCCCGGATGCTCGATTCAGGCAACGGTATCGGCGTACGGTTCGATGATGGGTTGCCGGACGACGCGTTCGATTGTCTGATCGAGTTCGCAATCGCCTCGGGCATGCTGTCGCGCTCGGGCGCGGGTGTGGGCGAGACTTACGAAGACGAAATTTCGGCGTCGAGTGAGCAACTCGATGGTGGTGAAGACGCCAACTCCGCAGCGGGTGGTGGTGGAGAAATTCCGGAGAGGCTTTTCCGTGATCGGCGCATCAACGAAAAGGACGCCACAGAGGTTCGCGCAAGCATGCGTCGAGTCGTGCGACGAGCGATGGAACGCATCAGCAAACAATTCTTCAATGTTGCGGCCACCGAACTCCTGGTGAGAGCGCGCGATGCGGGGACAAATGCGGTCCAGATGATGTATTTCGAAGGTCTCGATCTCCTGGAGAAACATCGCGAGAGCATCAGCACGAACTTTATCGGGGAGGTAGTACGCCAGGTAGACAACGTTTCCGAGCTCGATGACATTCTGGAAAGACGTCGCAGGCGGGAAACAGGGAACGCAACGAAGCTCGAGATCGTAGCCACCGACCAGTTCGAAGATTGGTTGGCCGTTGCAGAAATGATTTCGAAAGCGGAAAACCGATACTCAGACGATCTGTTGGACATCCGAGCCCGGTTGGGACTGGTCGCCAGACCCTGGACACATAAAGATGTCGTGCCCGTCGGCCCAGCCGTGATCTGCTGGTCGTTTGACGATGCGATGAAGGAATTCGACTTGCGCAGACAGGTTAAACAAGACATCTATCTCTGCTTCGAAAGCGTGTTGGTTCCAATGTTAGGCAATCTGTACAGCGCGTTGGACGAGATGTTACAAGAAAGCAAGATGTTCCCGTCTGTCGAGGAACTCAGAGAGTCGCTGATGCGCAGCTCCATTCGGCGCACACCTTCCGGGGTACGCGTTGAACCCGAGGCTTACCAGGAGATGGAGAGCTCCGTGCGTGAAGCCGCCATGGCGGCCGACGGCATCGCCACGCACTCACGAGTGGATCACGATCCATTCAGCGAACCGGGAGCACGTGAGCTTTATAGTACCGCTCGCAACATACTGGGCTTGAAACGGCGAACCCAACAGATACTCGGTCACGGTCGTGACAAGATGCTCGCTGCCCCCGATGCGGGAGTTGGCGAGACATTTAGAAGCAGCGATATTCTGGAAGCGATCCTGCAGATCGAACGGGAACTTGGCGACGCTCCGTTGAGCGACCGTCGCCTGAAGCCGCGTTTGATCGAAATATTGCGGGACCAGCATGGCGATCGGAAAGGCTTCACCGAAGAGGACTACGACACGCTCGACATGATGGAAAATCTCGTGGATTCCCTCCAGGAAGACAGTTTCCTCACCGAAGGCATCCGCGACTGGATTCAGCGCCTCGAAATTACTCTGAACAAGCTGGCCGCCCGCGACCCGGGGTTCCTGCGCCACACACCAGAGCGCCCACACAGCGCGGTGCAGATGTTGAACCAGTTGGCGCGTTTGGGGAACACCCGTGACGTGCGCGAAGGTATTGATCGCGATGTCGGACGTCGGGTAGACGAGCTGCTGCAAAAAGTCATTCACGAGTATGACGAAAACCCGGAAGTCTTCTCCGAGGTGGTTGATGAACTCAATCCGTTGATAGACAAGCAGACACGCGCATATCGCGGGAACGTCGAGCGCACCGTTCGCACCAGCGAAGGTCAGCAGAAGCTTGCACGAGCAAGGCGAGCTGTACTCGAAGAGATGGAAGGTCGACTTGGCAGTAAAGAAGTTCCGGATCTCCTCTTACAGATGCTCAATCCCGGGTGGCGCAACCTCATGGTGCACACTCACTTGCGTCGTGGTGTTGACAGCAATGAATGGCGCGACCAATTGGCAACTGTCGATCAAGTCTGGGGTCAGTTGAGCGGGGAGATCGAGCCCGGCAGCGAGGCATTTGTCGATCCCGACAAGCTTCTGAAACGCGTTGTGGACGGTCTCAACAATATCTCGTTCGATCCGAGCAAACGCACGCCGCTCATAATGAGCCTCTCTGCGGCGCTTGTCGGTGATAGCACCGGTCACAAAACACCTGTCGCCGCGACCCGAGTCGAGCCAAGCGGTGTACCGGCCGCGTTAGGCCTGGAGGGGTTGCTCCCCGAAACCGATCCGGTAATCGAAAGTGATGACGAGGATGTAAGACAGACCTGGGCGAAGGCCGTTGAACGAGCACGACGTATGCAGATCGGCGAATGGCTCGCTGCCAGTGACCGAGAGGGCCGGCCGCTGATTCTAACCGTGGCTTACATAGGCGATGATTACAGCTCCTTCGTTCTCGTGAACCGCAAAGGCATCAAGACGCGTGAGCTCACGCTTCAGGATATGGCTGACGGGTTGCATGAAGGTCAAATCACATCGCTTGACGATTACGACCTGCCGCTCATGGAGAGGGCGTCACAACGCATGCTCGAGAACATGCACAACCAGCTCGCGTTCCAGGCAAGTCATGATGATCTCACGCAGCTCTTGAACCGCAAGGAGTTCGAGCGTTTCGTTGAGAAGGCAATTCAGGGGGCGAAGACCAAAGAGATCCAGCACGCGCTGCTATATTTGGATCTTGATCAATTCAAGATCATCAACAACACCAGCGGTCATTCAGCGGGTGATGAGCTGCTGAAACTCGTCGCGGATACGTTGACGAAAAGCGTCGCGGATAAGACCGCGAAAGTGGCGCGCCTCGGTGGAGACGAGTACGGCGTGTTGGTCGAGCAGGTGGAAACCAGCGAAGCCCGGGATCTGGCCGAAAAACTACTGGAAGTAATTCGTGAACAGCGCTTCAAATGGGACGGACGCATGTACACGATCTCCGCGAGCATGGGCCTGGTGTTCCTGGATCAGACGACGGAGAGCGTAGAGAAGTCGATGCAGTTTGCGGACGAGGCGTGCTACACCGCCAAAGATGCCGGGCGTAACCGTGTGCACGAGTACGAACTTGGTGACACCGCCATGATGCGCCGGCATGGCGTTATGGAATGGGTTACCGAACTCGACAAGGCGCTCGACGAAGACCGGCTGATCCTCAACTGCCAGCGTATCGCGCCCATCGACACCGATGGTACATCATCCATACCCACCGATACCCACTACGAGATCTTACTCACGATGCTCGATGAACTCGGCGATACGATGCCACCCACGGATTTTATTCACGCGGCGGAAACGTATAACCGCATGACGATCATAGACCGCTGGGTGATTGAACGTGTGCTCGCCTGGATGGCGGAGCACCGCAGCGATCTGGACCATTTTGGTGGCTTTGCGATCAACGTCTCTGGCCATTCCGTGAACGATGCAACCTTCCCTGATTTTGTGCTGGAGCAGTTCGCAAAGTCCCAGGCACCCACAGGTAAAGTTTGTTTTGAAATAACCGAAACTGCCGCCATCGCCAACCTAGAAAACGCCGTGGACTTCATGAACCGCATGCGGATCATCGGCTGTCAGTTTTCATTGGATGATTTTGGTACAGGCTTGTCATCTTACTCATACCTTCGCAACCTACCGGTAGATTTCGTGAAGATCGATGGCGTGTTCGTCAGGGACATCGCCAACAACCCCGGCGACTACGCCGTCGTTCGCTCCATCAATGAGATTGGCCACTTCATGGGTAAAAAGACGATCGCCGAGTACGTTGAAGACGACGAGGTGTTGGACCGTCTGAAGGAGATCGGCGTTGACTACGCCCAGGGTTTCCGCATCGAAAAACCTCTTCTACTCTCAGAGTTTCAGATCAGTTTACTCCAATAAGAACTGCAACAGCGCCTTCTGAGTGTGCAACCTGTTGCCCGCCTCCTGCCACACCACCGAACGTGGGTCGTCGAGCACGGTTTCGTTCACCTCTTCGCCTCGTTTGGCTGGAAGGCAGTGCATGAAGAGTGCCTCTGTTTTTGCGTGGTCGAGGAGCGCTTCATTGACTTGGAAGCTTGCGAAGATTGCCCGGCGGTCTGCCTCTTCGCCTTCGTGCCCCATGGATGCCCAGACGTCCGTAACCAGCAGGTCGACGTTCTCGGCCGCCTCCTCAGCAGTTTCGACGAGCGTCGCATTGTTTGTCGAGGCGAGAATTTGCGGGTCAGGCCGATAGCCTTCGGGGCTTGCGATCTTCAAGTTGAACCCCCACTGGTGAGCCGCGTTGATATAGGAATGGCACATGTTGTAGCCGTCACCAATGAACGCGACCGTTTTACCCTGGATGGGCCCGCGCAGTTCTTCGAAGGTTTGTACGTCTGCAAGGAGCTGACAGGGGTGTAGAAGCGATGTCATGGCGTTGATCACCGGAATGCTGGCAGCCTCCGCGAATTCGATAACGTCGGCATGTTTAATCGTTCGCATGACCACGATGTCTACCATCTCGGAGAGCACCTTCGCCATGTCGGAGATCGGCTCGCCGCGACCCATCTGAGTATCTTCGGAGTTGAGTACTATGGCATGACCACCGAGCTGGCTCATCCCGGCTTCGAACGCGACTCGAGTGCGGGTGGAGTTGAGCTGAAACAACATCGCGGCCGTGTGCCCTTTCAGCGGCTGATCGGACCTGTCACCGAGGAATTTCCGCTTGAGCGTTCCGGCGCGTTCGACCAGCTGGCTCAGTTCTTCCGGAGCGAAATCGAGAAGGGATAAAAAATCACGTTTAGCCATGAGACAGTAGCGTTAAGTTGTCAGGACTAGTCGTTGATGAGCTGACTGACCAGGCGCACGATCTCGTCCGCCTCGTCATCAGTCAGAGTCAAAGGCGGCAGCAGCCGCACGATGTTGTCCTGAGTGACGTTGATGAGAATCCCGGCGTCGAGCCCACGGTTGACAAGCTCAGTACAGGATTCGCTGAGCTCGATCGCGATCATCAGCCCCTTGCCGCGTATCTCGGTAACTCGGTTGTTGCCTTTCAGGTATTCGGTGAACCCTTCGAGCATCCGCGTACCCAGCAGGGCTGCGCGATTCAGGAGGTCATCCTCCTCCAGGGTGTCCAGCACGGCTTGCGCAGCGGCGCACGCGAGCGGGTTGCCGCCGAAGGTGGAACCGTGATTGCCAGGCTGAAAGAGCCCCGCCGCGATACCACGGGCGAGGCATACGCCAATGGGCACACCGTTAGCGAGACCTTTTGCAGTGGTCACCACGTCGGGGAAGATGTCGGTGTGCTGGTACGCGAAGAACTTGCCTGTGCGGCCGTTACCAGTCTGCACCTCGTCGAGAATGAGTAACCAGTTTTCGGTGTCACACAATTCCCGTAGCGCGGGCAGGTAGCCCTCGTCTGGAATAACGATACCCCCTTCGCCTAACAGCGGCTCGGTCAATACAGCAACGATGTCGTTGTTGTTCTGCGCGATTTGGCGAACCGCCTCGATATCGTTGAACGGTGCTCGCACGAACCCGTTGAGCAGGGGCTCGAATCCAGCCTGCACCTTGCGACTGCCTGTCGCGGTCAGTGTGGCCATAGTCCGGCCATGAAAGCTTCCGTCCATGACAATGATCGTCGGCCGGTCGATGTCTTGTTGGTGTCCATGAAGCCGCGCTATTTTGATTGCGGCCTCGTTGGCCTCGGCACCGGAGTTGCCGAAAAACGCTCGATCCATTCCTGATATCGCGCACAAACGATCCGCGAGTTTGGCTTGCAGCGGAATCTCGTAGAGGTTGGAGGTGTGTAAAACACTTGCGGCCTGTTGGCTGATCGCCTCGGTTACCCGTGGGTGCGCGTGGCCGAGGCCACAGACAGCCAGGCCCGTCAGCGCATCGATGTAGCGTTTACCGTTTTCATCCTGCAGGTAAATGCCTGCACCTTGCACGAAGGCAACGGGTAGCCTTTTATAGGTTTCCATCAAGTGTGTCATGGCACGCGCCTACACTGCGTTTTGTATCCCAAAACAACAACAGGCAGCGCTAGGCTGCCTGCGAGAGCAGCGAATCCTACTGCAGGGCAATTAGGAGTTCAATCCCCATGACCAACCTTCTGTCCATCAGCCAGGGCATTTTCGAAACGTTGTAATCCGCGATCCATCAGAGCGCCTGGACAAGCGAAGTTGAAACGTACGAAGCCAGGGCCGCCGAATGGCACGCCATCGGAAAGGCCCAGCCCGAAACTGTCGAGATAAGCGCCGGGATGGTCGATGCCGAGATCGCTGAGGTCGATCCACGCGAGATAGGTCGCTTCCACGGGTGTCATCCGCTTCCCGACCAATGCCTGTAGACGTTGCAGGTTGCCGCGCAGGTACTCGAGCAACTTCGGCAGCCATTGACTCGTATCCGTAAACGCTGCCGTGGACGCGGCGAAGGCAAGTGGGCCGATGTCATGCACCAGTCCCGCTTTAGCACTGAGAAAGTTACCCCGTAGCTTCGCGTTCGGAATGACTGCCACGGCGCATCCGAGACCTGGAATGTTGTAGGTTTTGTTCGCAGCAAACAGGCTGATTGTGCGTTCGGCTATCTCGGGGGCCAGGCTCGCGATGGGGATGTGGCGGGCGTTTTCGTCGAGCACGAGATCGCAGTGAATCTCATCAGAGCACAGATAAAGACCATGCTGGAGGCAGAAATCGGCTAACGCGGTCAGCTCCGCCCGCGTGTAGGCCCGCCCGGTGGGATTTTGCGGATTGCTCAGCAGAAAGAGTTGGGTATCTTCATCACAGGCTTCACCGAGTGCGTCGAAGTCCATCTCCCAGCGATCGTCGCAAAGGACAAGTTGGACCTTGATGGATGCTTGACCGACATGACCAGGTACACGCAGAAACGGGTGGTAAACGGGTGTGGGAATGAGGATAGAACCGCCTGGCGCGGCTACTGCCTTTGCAGCTAAATTGATCCCGGGTACCACACCGGGAAGCCAGACGAGCCATTCTTCGGGAACGCTCCAGCCATGACGACGTCGCAGCCAGTTCTGGAAGGCGGTAACGAGGTCGTTCGGAGTCTCGGTATAGCCGAGGATTCCATGTTGCAGCCGGGCTTCGATGGCGTTCAGGATGAACGGGGGTGCAGCAAAATCCATATCTGCCACCCAGAACGGCAGGACGTTGGTACCACGATACTTTTCCCATTTACTCGCGAAGGTACCGCGGCGGTCTATTTCGGTATCAAATTCCGTTTGGTCCGCCTCAATCATGACGGTGTGCTTTCCAGTGGCTCAGGAAACTTGTCATAACGCTTCTACTATTATAGGTATTGTGTCTATGCCGGTCAGTCGGCAGAAGGGTACAATGCTCGTCCTTAATGAGGCCTGGGTAAAGCGGAGTCCTATCATGAGCGAAGAAGTTGTCGCTACCATCAACGAACAGATAGCGAAGAATCCAATCATTCTCTACATGAAGGGATCGCCCGAAGCGCCTCAATGCGGATTCTCCGCGCAGACCGTGCAATGTCTCATCGACTGCGGTGAGAAATTCGCCTACGTTGACATATTGAGCAACCCCGAGATTCGCGCCACTTTGCCAGGTATTGCCAACTGGCCGACTTTTCCGCAGTTGTGGGTGGACGGTGAGTTAGTCGGCGGTTGCGACATCATTACCGAGATGCACCAATCGGGCGAGCTGGCTACGCTGATCAAGAACTGCTCCGCAACCGAATAGCTCGTGAGTAGAAGCGGTCTCAAAAAATGAGATCGCCTATTGCGGCTTTTGTGAGGTCGCTAACAGTTCTGGCTAATGATTTCCGCGCAGGTTCCAATCGTTGACCACCGAGCAGAAGAGTTCGGCGGTGCGCTCGGCATCGTATAACGCGTTGTGGGCACGGCTTGTATCGAAGGCGATACCGGCCCGCGCGCAGGCTTCACTCAGCACGGTATGACCGTAAGCGACCGCCGCTAACGATGCGGTATCGATGAAGCTGAAAGGGTGAAACGGGTTGCGTTTAGTCGCGTTGCGTGCCACTCCCTGATTCAGGAACTGTTGATCAAACGAGGCATTGTGTGCGACTAAAATGGCACGCTGACAATGTTCGCGCTTCACCGCACCCCGCACCAGTCGGAACATTTCTTTTAGCGCCAGCGACTCATCGATCGCTCCGCGGTCCGGGTCATTGGGATCGATACCGGTCACCTTCAGTGCAGCGGGATCCAGTATCGCCCCGTCGTAAGGCACTACCGGTTGATGCCATCGTTCTCCGGTAACCAGTCGTTCCTCGCTGAAATACACCTGTACGGTCGCAATTTCCAGAATCGCATGGGTGTTCGAATCGAAACCGCCAGTTTCCAGATCGATGACCACAGGCAGAAAGCCGCGGAATCGTGCTGCCATTTCCATGTTCGAACCATAACAGAGTAAAGAGATCGGAAGTTAGGCCGATAACTGCAGAGACGAATTGGAACTTTAATTTTTGTGCGGCAATTTGCGGGCTTCCTTTTTTTAGGTGCCGCCGTGCTGGGTCATACGGCCGAATTCAGCGACGGTGTGGGCGCGACCTGGGTACTTGCAAAAGCGAGTGGTACCTGTGTATTGGAGCAAGCGGTGGACGATTACGGCGTGGTGCGCTTTTCGGGCGTCGTGGGGCAACCGTTGCGATTTGAGGTGCTTGGGTATCGGGACCTGTTTGCTCCAGGACCAGTAAAGGTGCTTCGGGTTGCACCCCCATGGCATGCAAGTTATCCGAGCACGGAAGTCATTACGCAGCTTCCGCATCGTTCGGGTGGTGCCCTGCGGGCAACGGACCCCATAGCAACCCGGGTGCTCATGAATCTTTACGAGGGATTTGATACCCACCTGGCACGTTCCGGCTGGTACGCTCCGAATACGGCTGTAGCGGTCGAGATCTCCAGCGTCAACTTTCGTCCGCTATACGAACAATTCATCGATTGTTTCCACGGTGCATCAGCGAGTGCCTGGGCAGATATGGAGCGCACGCGGGTGACTTTCGATACGGATATTTCGGCACTAGGCGGCAAAGCCGAGGTCGTACTGAAAAGAGTTGCTGCTTATGTACTTGCAGATTCCCAGGTTACTCAGATATTCGTGGACGGCCACGCAGACTCGAGCGGTACGAAGCAGAAAAACCAAAAACTGTCTGAACGGCGCGCCGAGTCCGTAGCCACTTTTATGCATTCCGAGGGGATTCGCCAGGAGTTGCTGGTCATTCGCTATCACGGCGCATCCTATCCAGTGGAAAACAATACCACACCCGCGGGGCGTGCCCGCAATCGCCGCACCACTGTGCGTCTGGTCCGCGACTGGGCAGCCGATCGATTCGGTGCTCTGTGAAGCGTGCGAATTAGTCGGACAGGACGCCAGAATCAGCGGTAAGATTGCGCCCTTTTTCGTTGGGTATGGGGCGTGCTAGTGGCAAGCAAGATCGTTTTGGCATATTCGGGTGGGCTGGATACTTCGGTGATTTGCCGTTGGCTGCAGGAAACCTATCAAGCCGAAGTAGTAACCTTCACGGCCGACATCGGCCAGGGCAAGGAGGTGGACGTGGCTCGGGCAAAGGCCGAGGCCATGGGCGTAAAAGAGATCTATATCGAGGACCTGCGCCGCGAGTTCGTACGAGATTACGTATTCCCCATGTTCCACGCCAATACGGTTTATGAAGGCGAGTATCTGCTCGGCACGAGCATCGCCCGGCCACTGATCGCTCGACGATTAGTGGAGATTGCCGACGAAACCGGTGCCGAGGCGATCTCCCACGGCGCCACCGGCAAGGGCAACGACCAGGTACGCTTCGAGCTTGGCGCTTATGCGTTGAGTCCTGACATCACCGTTATTGCACCCTGGCGTGAGTAGGATCTGAATTCGAGAAAAGCCTTGATGGAGTTCTGTGAAAAACATCAGATCCCCGTGGACTACACCCGTGGCGACAAGTCGCCTTATTCCATGGATGCGAACCTCCTGCACATCTCCTACGAGGGTGACCGCCTGGAAGATCCCTGGGTCGAGCCGGATGAGAGTATGTGGCGTTGGACCGTGGCACCGGAAGATGCTCCCGATCAAGGGACGGTGATCGAAGTAGATTTTGTCGAAGGTGACCCCGTTGCAATCGACGGCGAGCAGATGTTCCCGGAGACGTTGCTCCTGCGCCTCAACGAACTTGGTGGAGCAAACGGAATCGGTCGCAACGACATCGTAGAAAACCGTTTTGTCGGCATGAAAGCACGCGGTTGTTACGAGACCCCCGGTGGCACGATTCTGCTCAAGGCTCACCGGGCGATCGAATCCATCACAGTCGATCGGGAGGTGATGCATCTGAAAGATGAGCTCATGCCGCGATACGCCAAGTTAATTTACAATGGCTATTGGTGGTCGCCAGAACGCAAGGTGCTCCAGGTTTTGCTGGACGAGTCACAGAAACCCGTCAACGGGCGGGTTAGGCTGAAGCTCTATAAGGGCGCGGTATCGGTATTAGGTCGATCAGCGCCGGAGGACAGTCTTTATGATGCGGACGTCGTCACATTTGAAGACGACGGGGGCGCGTATCATCAAGCCGACGCGACAGGATTTATCCGGTTGAATGCACTCAGGCTACGCCTGGGAGCAAAAAAAGGCCGAAAGCTTGCGGAGTAACAATGGGCAACTACCAGGTGCTCTTCAACGGCGAAGTTTCCAAAGAAGCCAACGAAGATACAGTACGTTCGAACCTCTCTCGGGAGCTGGGGATCGACGACCAAAAAGCTAAACAGTTGTTTAGTGGTCGTACCGTGGTTATCAAAAGCCAACTTAAGCAAGAAGAAGCGTTGGATCTCCAGGACAAATTTGCGACCTTGGGCGCTGTTTGTCGGGTTAAAGACCTGACCCCGAAAAAGACCGAGTTCCAGGCCGAATACCAGATCGACAAACATGCCGGTGATCGAACGATGCGCGACATCACGGCCGCGCACCAGGAGTGCCCGCGCTGCGGTTATATGCAACTCGAGACCAGTCATTGCGCTCGCTGTGGGGTCGACATCGAGGCCACTAACCGACATAAGCGCAAGGAAGATCTCATCATTCAAAAGAAGATCCGCGAACATCGCGCGAAGCAGAACGCGGCGGATATGGAAATGGCGGTGGAAGATGCAGTCCCGGAGCCGCTGGTGCTGGAGCCTCAAGTAAAGAAATCGGGGGTTCTTTCCTGGTTCAAGAGGTAGTTGGTGTCGTGCATTATCGTTGACGTTACGTGGTGTTCACTGATTGGCGACGAAGAGCGCGTGTATATCGCGATTTTAGCGAGTCATTTATTCGATCTTTCCCCTGAATTCACATAAGTCTTCGATTACACAAGACCCACAACGGGGTTTGCGCGCAACACATACGTACCGTCCATGCAAGATGAGCCAGTGGTGCGCGTCGCGCTTGAACTCGTCTGGCACAACGCGCAGCAGTCTATCTTCCACTTCGCGAACCGTTTTTCCAGGGGCCACTTTGGTGCGGTTGGAGACGCGAAAGATGTGGGTATCTACTGCGATAGTGGGATGACCGAATGCGGTGTTGAGCACGACGTTTGCCGTTTTACGGCCGACGCCCGGTAGAGCTTCCAGCGCCGAGCGATCCTCGGGTACATCGCCGCCGTGTTCTTTCAGGAGCATGGTGCAGGTCCTGATGATGTTCTCTGCCTTGGTGTTAAACAACCCAATGGTCCGTATGTAGCCCTTGAGTCTCTTGACGCCGAGTGCCTTGATAGCCGCTGGTGTGTTGGCCTTGGCGAACAAGGGAGCGGTGGCTTTGTTCACGCTGACGTCTGTCGCTTGCGCGGAGAGAATCACGGAGAGGAGCAGCTCAAACGGTGTCTGGTAGTGGAGCTCGGTGGTGGGTTTGGGGTTGTTGGTTCTCAACCGATTAAAGATTTCGATGCGCTTGGTTTTGTTCAAGACGGTTCTCGGCTGGTGGGCACTGGTGCGCGCATCTTCAGAAGCGCGTTGCCGAACCCGAGCAGGAGTCCGGCGATGATGAATGCCCCGGGCGGCAACGTGGCGATGAGCAGGCCCTGTTCGTTGGGATTGATAGTCAGCTGCCAGCTCAAAGCTGTTGGACCAAACAATAGCTCCATGCCTGCAAACAAGGTGCCGTGTCCAATGAGTTCGCGGATGGCACCCAACGCCAGCAGTGCGATGGCAAATCCACATGCTGTTCCGGCGGCGTCCAGGAAAGCTTTGGGTAGTGGCTGCTTACTCGCATACGCCTCTATGCGACCGACAATCATGCAGTTGGTTACGATGATTTGGACGAACAGGGTTATGCGCAGATAAAGGTCGAATGCAAAAGCCTGTAGAAGCAAGACGGTGCAGGTAGTGAACGTTGCGATGATGAGAACAAAACATGGCAAGCGTGCGTAACTTGGAATCCACGAGCGAATGACCGCAATAGTGCAGTTGGAGCCGAGCAGCACGAACGCGCTCGCGAGACTCAAGCCGAGCGCGTTGACAACGTTGTTGCTCACCGCCAGTAACGGGCACAAGCCGAGGAGTTGTACCCAGGCTGGATTGCGAGCAAAAGCCGCGCTGGCGAAGGTCGACACTTCGCTCGAAACGGCGGGGTCGCTCGATATTGCAGGTTTGCTCATGGAAGGCACCTGGCGCTTGTCAGAGCGGGGTAGGCGGTCATCGCATTGAGTCCGCGCAATATCGCCCGGCTGGTAATCGTTGCACCGGTCACCGCTTGAACACGGCCGATTTCGTCGGCATCGAGCAGAGCGAGATGCTGCAGCCATGGGTGGTCCGGCTGATTGATGAAATCGGCAATGCCTGGAGTTTCCTGATGACGGGTCACCCGCAACCCTTGCACCACAAGATGACCTGCTTCATCGCGAGTCGTATTGAGTTGCAGTGCCGCCAGCAGATGAATAGGACCCCCGTAACCGCGTGTTTCGCCGCGAACCAGCGCGAGACCATTACACAGATGCCAGACGTTCTCCCGCCACTCGACGAGATCGGTTGACACGTCGATCGTAGTGAGTTCATTCACCTGTCGCCAGAAATGCGCGCTTTGATTACTTTCTATGCGCGCGGTCGTCACCTGATGCGTCAGTCCGAGGAGTAACGCGCAAACAAACGCAATGCCGAGCAATGAACCTAACCCTCTAACCACGAGCCGGTACCAGACGTTTATCGAGATAAGGTGTTGCGCTGTTCGCCAACAGAATAGCGAACGCAGCGCCGTCGGGGTAGTTGCCGAACACACGAATTGCGAACGTCAAGCAACCGACGAGACATCCGAAAAGTAATTGGCCACGGTGTGTAACTGGGTGGGTCACAGGGTCGGTTGCAACGAAGAACGCGACTACCATTGTGCTGCCCGTAAAAAGATGGAACATCGGCGAGCCGAGGCTGTCCGAGCTGCCGTTGTCGTATCCAATGAGTGCAAGTAAAGTGAGGCTTGCCAACATAGCCACGGGTACTCGCCACTGAGCTATGCGCAGTGCTACCATTAACGCGCCGGCGATAAGAAAGCAGAGGTTGATCCATTCCCAGCCGTACCCGCCGAAACTGCCGAAACCCTGATCGATGATCCAGATTTCGTCGACGGTTGCGCCCTGGCGATACTTGAAGCTCGTCAGCGCAGTGGCGGCAGTTGTGCCATCCAGTGGGATTGGCCAAAGCGCTAGCTCTTTGGGAAACGAAACCAGGACAACTGCATAACCTACCATGGCAGGATTGAAGAGGTTGTTCCCGAGCCCTCCATAGAGATGTTTTGCCAGCCCAATGGCCGCGACAACGCCGATGGCAATTATCCACAGCGGGGTGCCCGGAGGAAGCGCGCAACAGAGCAATACACAGGTGACCGGCGTGCTGCCATCTGTCAGTTCAGGAGTGAGGGCGCGCCTTTGCAACCGCAGACAGAGCGCCTCAACACAACTTCCAAATGCTAACGCGAACGCAAGGTTCAACCAGTATTGCATGCCGTAGAAATAGCTTAATGCAATGACACCTGGAAACAAGGCGGCCAACACCAACAGCATGATTCGTTGTGTGTTCAGGTTTGCCATTTGCGCTGGTTCGAGCGGTTTAATCGTTCGTCGCGTTTTGCGGCCTGTATGGCTGCCTGTTGGGCCAGGCGTGTCGAGCGTGCTGTGAAGCGTTCTTTCGCAAGCCTGGCGGCAAGTTCTGCCGCCTCCCTTCCGTGCAGTACAGTTCTTGCGATTTCAAAGTGACCGACAAGGTCGATCTCGCTGGGGCAAACCGGATTGCATAGACCACACTCGATGCAGCGGTCCATTCCCTTGCTGGCAGCAAGGTCCCACTCCTGTGCAGCGACATGCCAGAGAAGTTCTTGAGGCAATAGATCGACCGGGCATTTTTGCTCACAGCGCCCGCACCGAATGCAGGCGTTCGCGTCTTTTACCGCTTTTTGCAGTTCGTCTGCGAACACCCGTTGGGTCGTCGATGCGGACGTATCTGTCGAGACAAGGCTTATACAATCCACAGGGCGCGGAGCAATGCAGAGCTGCCACCCGGTGCAGGCATCCTCGAGCACCGTATCCATCAATTGGTGGGCACCAATGATCGCATCTACTGGGCAAGCTTCAATGCACAGGTAACAGCCGATACAGCGCGACTCATCGATGACGGCTTTTTGCTGTGTCGCAGTTGTTGCTGGTGGCAGGTCACGACCTTCCGCCGAGGAAGCCAGCAGATTTCCAAGCGCGCGATGGGTTTCGATACCTCCCGGTGGACATAGGTTGACCGCCTCCCCGGCTGCCATGGCCTCGGCATAGGGACGGCATCCCGGATAGCCGCACTGGGCGCACTGAGTTTGTGGTAGTAGTGCATCTAGAGCGTCCACCAGCGTATCCACGTCTGGGGGAAAACGACGATTCGCCCAAAGTAGCGCAGTGCCCGCCGTGAGCGTCAACCCGAGCATCAGCACAATGGTCGCAATTAAAGTGTCCATTAATCCGCAAAACCAGAAAAACCCATGAACGCGAGCGACATGATGCCAGCGCTCACCAACGTAATTGGCGCTCCACGAAACGACGCAGGTACACCAGCACCATCTAAGCGTTCGCGCATTGCCGCGAACAATACCAACACCAGCGTAAACCCGAGTGCTGCCCCGATGCTGAACACCACCGTTTCAAGGAACGAAAGCGATTGGGCAAGCGACGTCAAGGCCACCCCGAGTACGGCGCAGTTGGTGGTGATGAGTGGCAGGTAGATGCCGAGGGCCGTATGCAGAAGCGGGCTGACGCTGCGTAAAAAAAGCTCGGTGAGTTGCACGGCGGAGGCAATGATCACGATGAAAACGATGATGTTGAGGTAGGTCAGGCCGAGAGGTACAAGCAAGCCATGGTAGGCAAGGTGGCTCAAACTTGCGGAGAGTGTGAGTACGAACGCGGTAGCGAAACCCATAGCCAGCGCAGTTTCGTAGTCGCGCGTTACGCCCATGAAGGGACACAGGCCCAGGAACTGAGCGAGCACGAAATTATTCACCAACAACGACCCGATCAGAATGAGGGCGAGATCGGTCACTGCGGGTGTCGGGTTCCGTCGATGTTCACGCGATGGCCGGACTAATGAACGATCATGCCCGGCTTGGCACCGTCGTCGGGGCTGATGAGAAAAATGTCGTCACCCCCCGGACCGGCCGCCAGAACCATGCCCTCCGAGACACCGAAGCGCATCTTGCGAGGCGCGAGGTTAGCAACGACTACCGTCAGCCGCCCGACCAGTGCGGCCGGATCGTAAGCGGCCTTGATGCCGGAAAAAACATAACGCTCGTGGTCGCCTACATCGAGCGTGAGCTTGATGAGTTTGTCTGCGTCAGCAACGGCTTCGGCAGCAATTATCTTCGCAACCTTGAGCTCAACCCTGGTGAACTCTTCGATACCGATAGTGGGCATGGTTTCGCCATCGGTCTCGCTCGCCGGGTTCTGCGGCGAGGGGTTAGGTGCGGGAGTGACTCTGTCTACTCCACCTTCTGCCACCACCTCTTCCGCCTCTTTTGAGGCTTCCACCACCAGTTCGAGAGCCTTCCGGTCCATCCGGGTAAACAAGGGTTCGAACGAATTGACGGTATGATTCGTCAGTGGCGTTGCAAGGTCTGCCCAGGTTAAGGGCGCTACATTGAGAAACGCTTCCGCTTTCATGGCCATCTGTGGAAGGACAGGCTTCAGATAGATCACGAGCAGCCGGAAGATGTTGATCCCCTGGCTGCAAACCGCTTGCACGTCATCTCGCTTGTCAGGATCTTTGATCTTCGTCCAGGGTTCCTGCTGGGCAATATACTGGTTGGTTCTATCGGCAAGGGCCGTGATTTCGCGCATGGCTTTGCTGGTGTCGCCCGACTCGTAGAAAGCGGCGATGGTATCCTTGACTGTCGTGCCAGAATTCCAGAGCGCTTCATCATGTAATGTATCGGCCAAGCGCCCGTCGAATTGTTTGCTGAGAAATCCAGCACAGCGGCTGGCGATATTCACTACCTTGCCGACGAGATCCGAGTTCACCCGTTGCACGAAATCAATCATGTTGATGTCGATGTCATCTATCGTGCCGTTGCTCTTAGCGGCGAAATAGTAACGTAGATACTCAGGCTCAAGATGTTCGAGGTAGGTGCTGGCGTTGATGAACGTACCCCGTGATTTCGACATCTTCGTACCGTCTACGGTAACAAACCCGTGGACGTGGATCTTCGTCGGTTTGCGGAAACCCGCACAGTCGAGCATTGCCGGCCAAAGGAGTGCGTGAAAGTTGATGATGTCTTTGCCGATGAAGTGGTGCAATTCGGTGCTGTTTTTTGCGTCCCAGAATTCATCAAAGGTGAGCTCGTTGCGCGCGTCGACATAGTGTTTGAAGCTCGCCATGTAGCCAATGGGTGCGTCCACCCAGACGTAGAAGTACTTGTCAGTTGTGCCGGGGATCAAGAAGCCAAAATACGGTGCGTCTCGGGATATGTCCCAGGGTCGCAAGCCTGCCTCGAGCCATTCATCGAGTTTGTTTGCGACTTCCGGCTGCACCGCACCGCTTCTCAGCCAGGTAGCCAGCATGTTTGCGTACTGGGGTAGATCAAAGAAGTAGTGCTCCGAGATGCGCAGAATTGGTGTGGCACCCGAGATCACGGAGCGCGGGTCTTTCAGGTCCATGGCATCGTAGGTGGCGCTACACTCCTCGCAGTTGTCACCGTATTGGTCTTCGCTGCCACATTTCGGGCAAGTACCTTTTACGAACCGGTCCGCAAGAAAAATGTTTCGTTCGGGGTCGTAGAGTTGCTCCACTTCCCGGGTGAAGATGAGCCCCCGGTCTTGCAGGCGGTTGTAGATCAACTCACAGTAGTATTTGTTCTCAATGGCGTGAGTGGAGTGGTAGTTGTCATGTTCTACGAGAAAGCCGCGAAAATCTTTGGCATGCTCCAGGCCAACTCGCTCGATGAGCGCCTCTGGCGTGATCCCTTCCTCTTCGGCTTTCAACATGGTTGCCGTCCCATGTGTATCGTCGGCGCACACGTAGATGGTTGGGTTGCCACGCAAGCGCTGGAAGCGCACCCAGATATCCGTCTGGATATGTTCTAACAGATGCCCTAAGTGGATTGAGCCGTTGGCGTTAGGGAGGGCGCTTGTGACCAGGATACGACGGGACATGGCGGCATCAATGTGGTGGTTCGAAAAGAGCGCGACTATAACCGTAAGCCTCCTATAATGCGCGCTCTTCGAGGTCGGGATTTATAGTGAAGGTCGAACAATTTCGCGATCCGTATTTGGGAATTCCCTGGGGCGAGCTCGGTGCGCGGGTGTTGACCACGGGTAACCAGGTGCGGGTAACGCTCGGTTACCCGGCACGTGGCAGGGTCAAGGCGCTCGCCACTGAACTTGCAGCCTTTCTGGGTGTTGCACAAATTGATCTCGACGTTCAGTTCATGGCGCCTGCAGGACGCGGTTTCGGCAACGTAAAACACGTCGTTGCAGTCGCCTCCGGGAAAGGCGGCGTGGGTAAATCCACTACTGCCGTCAATCTTGCACTCGCGCTCGACGTCGAAGGCGCGAAGGTAGGCATACTGGATGCGGACATTTACGGTCCAAGCCAGGGCATGATGCTGGGTGTTGCGCAAGGTCGTCGTCCCGAATTGAAAGACGAGAAGTTTTTCGTCCCGATTAAGGCTCACGGCATCCAGTCCATATCCATGAGTTATCTTGTAACGGAGAGCACGCCCATGGTCTGGCGTGGGCCAATGGTTTCGGGTGCTTTGCAACAGTTGCTCAGCCAGACGCTATGGGATGAACTCGACTATCTCATCGTGGATATGCCACCCGGCACCGGGGACATCCAGTTGACATTGTCGCAGAAGGTCCCGGTATCAGGCGTGGTAATCGTAACTACTCCCCAGGATATTGCGCTCCTCGATGCGCGTAAGGGAGTGGAGATGTTTCGTAAGGTGGACATCCCGGTGCTCGGGGTTGTCGAGAACATGAGCGTGTACCACTGCCCAAGCTGCGGCCACAAAAGCCATCTTTTCGGCAGCGGTGGCGGGAAGAAGGTGGCCGAAGAATTTGACGTTGTACTGCTTGGCGAGTTGCCGCTTGCGATCGAAATCCGTGAGCAGGCCGACGGTGGCACACCAAGCGTTGCGGCAGATCCCGAAGGAGAGGTAGCTGCGACGTACCGCGACATAGCCCGGCATCTTGCCGCACGCCTGTG
This sequence comes from Gammaproteobacteria bacterium, assembly GCA_004356895.1. Taxonomy (GTDB): domain Bacteria; phylum Pseudomonadota; class Gammaproteobacteria; order Pseudomonadales; family Azotimanducaceae; genus SMWK01. Next base: position 4,203 of record SMWK01000250.1, on the reverse strand, counting down.
GGCACTCGAAGCGGACGCACCACAGATCACCATGGACGATAATTAGCGGTCTCAAAATGAGACCGCTAATTAGTGCCTGTCCAGAATGCGGAGCATTCTGAGACCGCACTAGTGGAGGGCAGGGATGCCCGACCATTGTCCGAAGGAAAATGCGAGGTTTTCGTAGAAAACCGACGGAGGAAAATTCGCAGGAGCGAATTTCCGGACAGGAACTAATTAGTAAGGAACGGTAGCAAGACAAAATGACGATTAAGTCCGATCGCTGGATACGAGAGATGGCGGCCCAGGGCATGATTGAACCCTTTGAGCCCGAACAGGTGCGTTTTAACGGCGCAAACAAAGTCATCTCTTATGGCACGTCGAGTTATGGATATGACGTTCGCTGCGCGGCTGACTTCAAGGTGTTCACCAATATTTATTCAGCAACGGTGGACCCGAAAAATTTTGATGAGCGCAGTTTCGTGGATGTGGCGGGGGACGTCTGTATCATTCCACCGAATTCGTTTGTGCTCGCAAGCACCATTGAGTACTTCCGTATCCCGGCGGATGTGTTGACGTTGTGTCTGGGTAAATCCACCTATGCCCGCTGTGGGATCATCGTCAATGTCACGCCGCTTGAACCTGAATGGGAAGGGCATGTGACCCTGGAATTCTCAAATACAACAAACCTGCCCGCAAAAATATACGCCAACGAGGGTGTCGCGCAGATGTTGTTTTTCCAATCCGACGAGCGCTGCGAGGTGACTTACAAAGATCGCGGTGGAAAATATCAGGGTCAAAGAGGCGTGACGCTACCGAAAGCATAAGAAGGTATGTCGCGGGCACCCGCGTTGGGGGGAAGACTCCAAGTGCGCCTACACTCAACCCCGGAGGGGCTGAGCGTAAGCGCGAATGAGAGAATCCCGGCCTCTATGCGGTTGCCAGCTATAGCTACGTTCATCAGGCTGCGATACTTGTGCAGTTGCAAAATCGATGCAGTTGCGAAATTGATGCAATTGCGAAATTTATGCGGATTAGCTGGCACCAATCAACAGTTGCCCTGCTTGGGCAACCGCGTCCGGGGTCACGATCTCACCGATGACTGTGGCCTTCTCGCCGTTTGCCTCGAGGGACTCGAGCGTTGGATCAACGGCCTCGGCGTCCACGCATAGCACGAAGCCGATGCCGCAGTTGAACGTACGCAGCATCTCGATTTGTTCGACGTTACCCGCCTGCTGAAGCCAGTTGAATACGGTCGGCCAGGTCCAGCGATCGAGGTCGATGAGTGCCGCGATATTATCGTCCGTGAACATGCGCGGCAGATTTTCGATCACCCCGCCACCCGTGATATGTGCCATACCCAATACAGTCACCTGTTCGGCCAGGGCAAGGACAGATCTTGCGTAGATGCGCGTTGGCGCCATGAGTTCGTCGAGAAGCGCCGATTTGAGCTCAACGCCTTTGTCATCGATTATGCGACGAATGAGCGAGTAGCCGTTGGAATGGGGTCCGCTGCTTGCCAGGCCAATGAGTCGGTTGCCGACGGCGATGTCCTGGCCGTGCACGATGTTTTGTCGTTCTACGACCCCAATACAGAAACCCGCAAGGTCGTAGTCGCCTGATCCATAAAAGCCGGGCATCTCGGCGGTTTCTCCACCCACCAGCGCACATCCCGCGAGTTGGCAGCCCTGGGCGATACCGTTGATCACCCGTTCTGCGACATCAACATCGAGCTTGCCCGTTGCGTAATAATCGAGGAAGAGAAATGGTTCGGCACCCGTGACCAGCACGTCGTTGGCGCACATCGCCACGAGATCCTGACCGACGCTATCGTGACGGTTATGCTCGATAGCCAGCCTGAGCTTCGTTCCTACCCCGTCGGTGCCCGTCACGAGCACAGGGTGCTCATAGCGTGATGGCAGTTCTGCCAGCGCCGCAAACCCTCCCAATCCGGACAGCATCTCTGGGCGGTGTGTCGCCGTGCACGCAGGTCTGATGCGTCGTATGAGCTCATTCCCCGCATTGATATCGACGCCAGCGTCGCGGTAGGTGAGACCCTTACTCAATGATGTTCCCTCGACTTGCTTGCCGCAACCGTGGTGGTCCGACCGAGGGCGCGGAGTTTACCAGACCGGCCGCAGACGTCGCAGTGGAGCAGGAGTCATATGTTGCACTTTATTCAGGACAATTTTATTGGTTACACTTGCCACGAATCTCGACTTGGGGTGGTGGGAAGTGTGGCGAAGCTGAGAAGTTTCTGCTGGCTGTTATTGTGTTTGTCGTGGACAAATGTCTGCGGGGCTGCGGTGGTGCCGTGGTTGTACGACGTTGAGGTTCCCGTCGAGAATCAAAGTTCCAGTGCGAGGCATGAGGCATCGAAGGTAGCACTGTTGCAGGTGTTGACGCGGCTCACGGGTCTCGTTCACGTGCCACGTTACCCGCAGATCGTACGCGCGCTTAGCGCTCCCGACCTCTACTACAGTCAATTTCGTTTTGTTGCGGGGCCCGCGTCTGTAACCAACAATGGGGTCGGGACGCCCTTCAGCTTGCGCATTCAATTCGAACCTCGCTCCGTGCTCCGGTTGATCAGGGATTCGGCGTTACCCATCTGGGGTTCCAATCGGCCCCTGGTGGTAGCCTGGGTGGTGGTGGAGCAAGGTATTGAGCGCGAGATCATCGCGACAGGCTCTACCCATCCACTGGCGCTTGCGCTCCAACAACGCGCAGAAGAGCGCGGCCTACCAATCTTGTACCCATTGCTGGATCTCGAGGATCAGATCAAGGTTGATCCAGCAGTCGTATGGGGTCGCATGTCCCAGGTTCTGCTGCCGGCTTCTGAGCGTTACGGTGCGGATATCGTGTTGGTTGGTCGAATTCAGGCGTTGGGGGAGGGGAGTTGGGCGACTAGCTGGGAGTTCTGGTGGGACGGTCTGATTATTCCCCTCGAGCGCAGGGATGTTGCAGCCACGCTCTCCGCAGCAGCGGTGGTGGATCTAATCGTCGATGAACTCACCCAGCGTTATGCGGTGCTGGGCCGCGAACCTCGCCAGATCCTGCTGGGTGTGAGCGGCGTTGCGAGCCCCGCGGACTACGGTAACCTGCTCAATTACCTCGAGGCGCTCGAGTTCGTGGACGGAGTAAACGTTGCACAGATTAACGCTGACCACTTGGGTTTGATCGTCACTACCCGCGCTGAGCCTGAGCAACTGCAGTGGCTTCTGGAAGTCGAACGGCGTCTGTTGCAACCCACAGACCCGGGTTTCAGCAGTGCAGACATCGAAATGGTTTGGGGAGGCTGACGGTGACGCTCTCTCAGATCCCGAACATCATCACGGTGATCCGCATCCTGCTGGTCGTCCCGACAGGGTGGCTATTGTGGGAGATGCGATACGTGGATGCGCTGATACTCATGAGCATTGCTGGTGGGTCGGATGCGTTGGACGGTTGGCTGGCGCGGCGTTTTCGATGGACCAGCAAATTTGGCGCTGCGATGGATCCCATTGCCGACAAGCTTCTGGTTGCTGTTTTATTCGTCGTTTTTACAATTCAAGGCCACATACCGCTGTGGGTTGCAATCATCGTCCTGACTCGGGATTTTGTCATCATGGTGGGTGCGGGCATCTACCGGTTGTTATTCGAACGGATCTCGTTTGAGCCGACATTCGTGAGCAAAGCCAATACCGCCATGCAGATCATCATGCTGTTGATGCTGTTGCTGAGCTTTTGCGGGTTCGGGTGGCTAAGCGATCTGTCCGGGCGCCTGGTCGATCCGTTCCTGTTCTATGTTCTGGCGGTTCTCGGGGTGAGTTCCGGTATTGATTACGTTATCACCTGGGGCCAGCGAGCTTGGAAGACCGGCAGGCTGGATCGAGGTGCACGCAATTGATTGATCGCGATGCCTGGGAGCGGTAAACAGCTCACTTTGCCGTTTCCTCTCAATGAGCGGTGCGTTTTTGCGAACTTCGTCATGGGGCCGAATGCGGAGCTGGTGGATCATCTGCAAGGCGCGTGCGTTGGTCGATTCTCCTCAACCTGGTTGTGGGGTGATGTCGGCAAGAGTCACCTGTTACAGGCAACTTGCCAGAATCAAGCCCAGATCGGTTTTGCGGTTGCCTATCTGCCACTCGCAGACACCGATGGCCAGATCGAATTGTTGCGTGGCTTGAGTAGTCACAACCTCGTTGCTGTGGATGATTTGGATGTCTGGCTTGGTGATAGACGGCT
>SMWK01000249.1 GCA_004356895.1 Gammaproteobacteria bacterium | reverse complement strand
GCGCGCAGCAGTTGGGTGAGTTTCGACAGCTGGTTGCGCTTCGAGATGACAGAGCTTCGGCATGACCTCGATACTTCGGGCTTACGAATTGGGAATGAATGATTTGAAATTGTTGAGTGTATTTTTGTTGACGCTGTTTACTTGCCTTGTCTGGGCGGTGGAGCTGCCGGATTTCACTGAATTGGTGAAAGCCAATGCACCGGCTGTCGTCAACATCAGTACGAAGGTGAACCGAGAGAGAGGTACTTCGCGGTCGCGTTCGCGAAATGATGAATTGGATGAGTTTTTTCGCCGATTTTTCCCACCGGACAGTAGACGTTCGCCGGATGGCGACAGACGTTCGCCGTATGGCGAAAGACGTTTGCCGGATGGCGGGCGCGGACCTTCGATCCGGCCGCGATCGCTGGGGTCAGGATTCATCATCAGCAGCGATGGTTACCTGCTCACGAACAATCACGTCGTCGCGGGTGCCGACGAAATTCTTGTTCGTTTCAGCGACCGTAGGGAACTGAAGGCAGAACTTATCGGTGCCGATCCTCGCTCCGATCTGGCACTGCTGAAAGTGGATGCCGAGGGTCTCCCAACTGTCAACCTCGGCCGCTCCAAAAACTTGCAAGTTGGTGAATGGGTTCTGGCCATCGGTTCGCCGTTCGGTTTCGACTATTCGGTCACCGCCGGGATCGTGAGCGCGAAAGGGAGAAGTCTGCCAGACCAGTTTCGAGAAAATTATGTACCCTTCATTCAAACGGATGTTGCCATCAACCCTGGTAATTCCGGCGGACCGTTGTTCAATCTTGCTGGTGAGGTGGTTGGCATCAACTCGCAGATCTACAGCAACTCAGGGGGCTTCATGGGGGTTTCTTTCGCAATACCCATCGATGTCGCGATGGAGGTTGTAGACCAGCTCAAGAGCAGCGGTCGGGTTTCACGAGGTTGGCTCGGAGTTGGCATCTGGGAAGTCAGCCGCGATCTTGCAGAGAGTTTTGGCCTGGATCGACCCCATGGTGCGCTTATATCTCAGGTTATGGAAGACAGCCCCGCTGAATTGGGTGGAATCCAGGTTGAAGACATCATCATCCGATTTAATGGTCATTCGATCGAGCGTTCCGGGCAGTTACCCCACTACGTCGGTCGAGCCCGTGCCGGCAGCGAAGCCGAGCTGACAGTGGTGCGGGGCGGCAAAGAAATCACGTTAACCCTCAAGATCGGCGAATTGGCACAGCGCGGCGAAAGTCAGCGGGTAAGTGCGCGCGATACAAAACCGGACCAGCCAACACGGTTGGGTTTAAGTGTCGAAGATCTTCCGGAAGAGGTTCAGCAACGGATGAACCTTACGGGTGGCGTGCGGGTGGTCGAAGCCACAGGTGCAGCAGCAGAGGCTGGTTTTCGTCGCGGCGACGTGATCACCCGATTGAACCACAAAACCGTCGTTGATCTTGCAAGCTTCCTGGAAATCTCCGAGGCACTACCGAGTGGCGCTACCCCCGTCCTGATAATCCGCGGCTCGACACCAACGTTCCTCGCGTTACGCGTCCCCGAATAACCCGCGGCGCTTCCAACGCTGACAGGCCGGGGCTCCCGCTCCATCCCGTATGTTATAGTCCGCGCGCCCTGGAATCGGGTGTTTTTTGGAACCGCATTGCCCCTCATCGATCACATACGCAACTTTTCAATCATCGCCCATATCGATCATGGCAAGTCCACGCTGGCAGATCGCCTAATCCAGCTTTGTGGAGGCTTGAGCGAACGTGAAATGGAAGAGCAGGTGCTTGATTCCATGGATCTCGAGCGTGAGCGAGGGATTACGATCAAAGCCCAAAGCGTAACGCTGAATTACCGTGCCAGGGATGGTAGAAATTACCAGTTGAACTTCATTGATACCCCCGGACACGTCGACTTCAGCTACGAAGTATCCCGTTCACTAGCAGCCTGCGAAGGAGCACTTCTTGTGGTCGATGCCGCCCAGGGCGTCGAAGCTCAGTCTGTTGCCAATTGTTATACCGCAATCGATCAGGGCCTCGAAGTGTTACCGGTACTCAACAAGATCGACTTACCCCAAGCGGAACCCGACAAGGTGGCGCAGGAGATTGAAGACATCATCGGTTTGCCCACGGACAATATGATATGTGTCAGTGCCAAGACGGGGGAGGGTGTGCCAGAGTTGATGGAGCGTCTCATACGGGATATCCCGGGACCAGTCGGGGACGTGGCAAAACCATTGCAGGCACTCATTATCGATTCCTGGTTCGACAACTACCTCGGTATCGTGTCTCTCGTGCGGGTGGTGCATGGAGAAATCGCGAAGGGAGACAGGGTGGTCGTGAAATCGGCTGGTAAGGTTCACGTCACCGACGAAGTCGGATGCTTCACGCCCAAGCGGTCGAAGCTTGACAAGTTGAAGGCCGGGGAAGTGGGGTACGTCGTTGCGGGAATTAAGGACATTCGCGGAGCACCCGTAGGTGACACCATTGTCAGTGCATCTCATCGGGATGTACCACAGCTACCTGGTTTCGCCCGCGTGAAACCGCAGGTGTTTGCCGGATTGTTTCCAGTGAATACAGAGGATTTCGAATCGTTTCGCGAAGCCTTGCAGAAGCTGACGCTAAATGATGCTTCGCTATTCTACGAGCCCGAGACGTCAGATGCTCTTGGATTTGGTTTCCGCTGTGGGTTTCTTGGAATGCTGCATATGGAAATCGTTCAGGAGCGCTTGGAGAGAGAATACGATCTCGATCTCATCACTTCGGCTCCCACGGTTATCTACGAAATTCAGATGCCTGATGGGAGCGTTGTTCAGGTGGACAATCCGTCTTCTCTCCCCGCTAACTTTACCGAGATGCGCGAGCCAATAGCGGAGGTCAACATCCTCGTTCCGCAGGAATATGTGGGCAACGTGATCTCTCTTTGTGTTGATCGGCGGGGTGCACAACGAGACATGCAGTTTTCCTCGGGGCAGGTGTCCATGGTCTGGGAAATCCCCCTAAACGAGGTGGTCATGGACTTTTTTGATCGGTTGAAATCGGTAAGCCGGGGTTTTGCGTCCCTCGACTACGGTTTTATCAGGTTTGCAGCCGCTGATCTGGTCAAACTCGATATATTGATCAACGGAGAGCGGGTGGATGCGCTCGCGATGATCGTACATCGTGAGCAAGCCCGAAGCAGAGGCTACCTTCTAGTTAAAAAAATGAAGGAATTGATTCCTCGGCAACTTTTTGATGTTGCGATTCAGGCGGCGATTGGCGGGCAGGTGATCACCCGGCAAACTGTGAAAGCGTTACGAAAAAACGTCACTGCAAAGTGTTACGGTGGCGATATTACGCGCAAAAAGAAGCTGCTGGAAAAGCAGAAAGCAGGTAAGAAACGAATGAAACGACTGGGCAAGGTAGAGATTCCGCAAGAAGCCTTTCTCGCAGCTTTGAAAGTAGACCGATAGGTGTTGGATATTGATTTTCCGCTGGTGCTGAGCTGGGCGGTATTGATCTCGGGTGCTATCTGGCTCTTCGACGTCGTAGTACTGAAACCCCGGCGAATAGAAGCTGTTGCAGCTGTGGAAAATGCAAAAGGTGGTGGTTCGGTGAAGCTTGACGCTGCAGCGGCTGAACCGCTGCTTGTCGAATACGCGCGATCTTTTTTCCCCGTTCTCTTGTTAGTTCTTGTGTTACGCAGTTTCCTCGCAGAGCCTTATCAGATCCCTTCGGAGTCCATGGTGCCGACTTTGCAGGTCGGCGACTTCATCCTTGTCAACAAATATGCTTACGGCATACGGTTACCCGTTATCGGTACCAAGCTTATTGATGTTGGGTCTCCAGAGCGCGGGGACGTGATGGTGTTTGTCCCACCTCACGACTCGCGCTACTTCATAAAACGCGTCATTGGGCTTCCCGGTGATCATATCCGCTACGAGAACAAAGCACTGTTCATCAATGGCAAGCGAGCACCATACGAATTCGTTCGACAGTTTCGCGAATCCGTACCATTTGCGCGCGGTTTCGTTACGGTGCGCGAATATACGGAAGTACTCGATGGACGCCCTCATGCGACCTATCGGTTGACGGCCTCGGATCAGTCTAAATCCCGAGAATGGGAAGTGCCTGAAGGCAATTATTTCATGATGGGAGACAATCGCGGCAAGAGTGACGATAGTCGTCGATGGGGTTTCGTGCCGGAAGAGAATATCGTCGGGAAGGCAGTTGCGATCTGGGTGCAAAAAGATCCAGGTTGGCATTGGCCGACCTTTGCACGCAATAGGTGGATCGAATAACCCGCCTTGGAGGTCATCGCATGCGAAATCTAAAAAAGCAGACGGGACGGTGGTCGCAGCAACGCGGTGCAGGCACAATTGCTTGGCTGGCGGGCGCCTTAGCTTTGGTAACCATCATTACGCTGACTCTACGACTCGGACCGCACTATCTAGACTTCCGGACGCTTCAGGCTGTGATGGACAGCCTGCCAGCGGATGAGGTGCACGAGATGGACAATAGATCGGTGCGAGCGTTGTTACAGAAACGGTTCCTGATCAACAACATTCGCAGCGTGAAAGTACGGGACATCGTGAAATTCGACCGCTCGAAAAACTCGACCGAAATCAGCATCGGTTACGAAGTGCGCGAACACCTATTATTCAACATTGATGCTGTTTTGACGTTTCACGAGAGCTACCGTTATCAATAACTTCGTATCCTTGACGGCGCTCGAAGATCGGCTAGGCCATCATTTCAACAACAAGGACCTGCTACTCCAGGCGCTAACACATAAAAGCCGCGGAAAAGAAAATAACGAGCGGCTGGAATTTCTTGGAGATGCCGTATTGGGTTATGTCGTCGCTGATCTGCTGTTCTACCGGCGACAAGAAGCGGCAGAAGATACCTTGACCTTGATGCGTTCGAGCCTGGTCAAAGGCGAAACCCTTGCAGACGTAGCCAAGGGTTTGGGTTTAGGCGATTACCTGAGGCTGGGGGTGGGCGAGCAGAAGAGCGGCGGCCATCGACGCAGCTCAATTCTGGCCGATACCCTCGAAGCGATCATCGGTGCCGTACACATCGACGCCGGGGTTGCAGCCTCCACCGCGCTGGTGATCAGGCTGTTGGGGGCTCGACTCGAGAATATCGATGCCCAGCAGATCAAAGATCCCAAAACTCTTCTGCAGGAATACCTGCAAGCGCGCAGCTTTCCGCTGCCGGAATACACGGTTATTGCAACGGGTGGATTTGAACATGAAAAAGTGTTCAAAGTGAGTTGCCGGGTTACTCCGCTGCAACTGGAGGCGACTGCCGAAGGTAGTAGCCGTCGTGCGGCCGAGAAACTCGCTGCAGCGGAGATGTTGACGAAGGTGCCTCAGGATGGCTGAAGAACCGACCCGCTGTGGCTATGTTGGGTTGGTGGGTCGACCCAATGTGGGAAAGTCGACATTGCTCAATCATCTATTGCGGCAGAAGTTGAGTATTACCTCGAGGCGTCCGCAAACCACCCGCCACATATTGCTCGGGGTCGACACGAAAGGACCACTTCAGGCGATCTACGTCGATACGCCAGGCATACACCATCATGCCCGCAGGCGGATGAATCGCAACATGGTCCGATCGGCAACATCAGTTCTCCAGGATGTCGATCTCGTTGTGATGCTTGTTGAGCGGGACAAATGGACCGAAGAGGACGATCTTGTGCTGGAGCACGTTCGCAAAGCAGAAGTACCCAAGCTTGCGTTGATCAACAAGATCGATCTGCTCAGAAACAAAACTGCGCTGCTGCCAGCGTTGCATCGCCTACAGGGTTTCGGGTGTTTCGAAGAAATGATTCCGGTATCAGCCTTGCACGGGACTGGACTTGATACATTGCGTGAACTTGTATTCAAAGCGTTACCCCTCAATCCTCATCTGTTCCCAGCAGATCAAGTAACCGACCAGTCGCAGCGTTTCCTGGTGGCGGAGATCGTTCGGGAGAAACTCATGCGTCGTTTAGGCGAAGAGATCCCTCATCGAGTTGCAGTGGAAATCGAAATGTTCAAGGAACAGCCGAACATTATCGATATCGCCGCCAACATCATCGTGGAACGTTCGGGCCAGAAACGGATAATCATCGGAAGCAAAGGTGAGAAACTCAAGTCTATTGGCAAAGAAGCGCGATTGGATATCGAATCGTTGCTGGAACGCAAGGTTATGTTGCGATTGTGGGTCAAGGTAAAACCGGGCTGGACCAACAACAGTAACATCCTCCGACGTATGGGTTATGAATAGAGTAACCGACGAACCCGCTTTGGTACTTCATACGAGGCCTTATAGAGAAAGTAGCCTGATCGCGACGCTGTTGACGTTACATCATGGACGCGTCTCTGCGCTTGCAAAAGGTGTGCGCCGAACGCGACGCGGACATCCTCTGCAGACGTTGGCGAAACTGACTACAGGTTGGTCAGGCCGTAGTTCACTCGTTACCTTAACCCGCTTCGAAAGCACTTCACAGGCCTGGTTGAAAGGGGATGCCATGGCAGCAGGCTTTTATGTTGCCGAGTTGATCAACCGACTAGTGCAAGAGCGAGAAAGTTTGCCACGGTTGTTTGCTGGTGCTTGTTGGGCCATCGACCGACTGAACGACGGTACAACTGAGCTAGAAGAGGTTTTACGCAGCTTTGAGAAGTTGCTGCTCGAAGAACTGGGATATGGATTGGACTTTGCCTATGACGCACAAACCGGCGAACCGATCATTGCGTCTTGTAGCTACCGGTTGGAGCCAGAGCAGGGATTCGTTTACGAGCCCGTGGAGGAAGCCTACCCAGGATCGGCCTTGTTGGATATTGCGGCGGGGAATTTCTCGAATAAATCGTCCAGAAGGGCTGGTAAACGGATATTTCGCGAGTGCCTCGCACCACACCTGGGTCTAAAACCGTTGATGAGCCGGCGCCTGCTGGCAAGAAATCATGAGCGTGTTGGGATGCGTCGATGAATCGGTCTTTTAGTGGATTACCGAACGCGGCTGGAATGACTGCACAAGTGCCTCTTGTAACCTCGGCCAAACAACCCCGGGAAATTCAGGTGTCCATCTCAGGACTTGGCGATGATGGTCTCGGTACAGGTCGATTCGAAGAACGAACAGTGCGAGTAAAGAACGGTTTGCCGGGGGAATCGGTATCGACCAAGGTGCTCAGAAAACGCCGCGGAATCTTGTATACCGAAGCTTTTTCGGTTGTCACACCATCGTCAGATCGCCGTGTATCGGCATGCAGCATTTTCCCGCGCTGCGGTGGCTGTGCTCTTCATCACATGGATTATCAGGCGCAGTTGAAGCTGAAGGAGCAAACGCTTATGCGCGCACTCGCCGATTTCCAGGTTGAACCGCTACGCGTTGCCGCGCCCGTTTTCGGACCGAGGCTACATTACCGTAACAAGGCGCGACTGGGTGTACGTATCATCGGTGGCTCGCCACTGGTTGGTTTTCGCGAGTCCTTCAGCAGTCGAGTTGTCAGGATGGACGATTGCAAAACGCTCATCCTTGCCTTTGCCAATATCCTGGCTCCCTTAAAAGAAGTTATTGGACAGCTGAGTATCCGACACAAAATACCGCAGATCGAACTGGCCGCGGGAGATCATGAGCAGGCGATCATTGTGCGCCACCTCGAACCGATGTCGAACGAAGATTTATCGCTGCTCAAAGATTTTGCGCAATGGTCACGAATTCGAATCTACCTGCAACCGAAGGGTTACGACAGTGTATGGTTGCTTGCGCCGACAGACGCACCTGAGTACCTCCACTACCTAAATCTGGATTTCGGTCTCTGCTACCATTTTCTCCCCACCGACTTCGTCCAGGTTAATCCGTTCATCAACCGCGTACTGGTACGAACGGCGCTCAACCTGCTCAATCCCAAGCCAGGAAAACAGGTGATCGATCTATTCTGTGGAATCGGTAATTTTTCTCTAGCAGCCGCGAGATTAGGTGGATGGGTTACGGGATACGAAAGCTCGGCGACTGCTGTACGCAGGGCGTTGCACAACGCTGCATTGAATGGTTTGTCCGTCACCACCAGGTTCAAAGAAGTTAATTTATACGATTCAAGCTCTGTTGACTTTGCAGACGCGCAATACTTGATTCTTGACCCACCGCGAACTGGTGCCGGTGAAAATCTATCGCGATGGTTGTCATCAGATGGGTTTAAGTACTTACAAAAAGCGGTATATGTGTCATGCAATCCAGTGACTTTTGCGAGCGATGCGGCAACGTTTGAACGTTTCGGCTTGCAACTCTCCGAGGTAGGAATTTTCGACATGTTTCCGCATACCGCACACGTCGAAACTCTGGGCTTGTTCGAACGGCGAGGATAAAGGGGTGGTAAAGGCTTACGACGAGGTGCCGAGAGAGCGCGCGGGTAACGTCGCTATCGATGAGTGGGTGCGGGCGCTTTGTATTGAGCATGGGGAGCTTAATTCTGATGACATATCCAACGCTTGTCACTTTGTTCATGAGTTGCCGCGCGGCGTTACCCATCTTGACAATGGTGTAGCTCTGGCGCAGTTGGTTGCGGCATTGAAAATGGATACTACGTCTGTCCTGGCAGCCCTCGTGTATCGCCCTTTGCGGGAGCAAGTTGTCAGCGAGGAGAACATCGCCCGACAGCTCGGTTCGCAAACCGCTCACTTGGCCGGTGCGGTCTCGCGAATGGCGACAACCAGTTTGCTCGAGATGTCGAACACGGCCATGCAGACCAGCGAAGCTCGTGATCAGGTCGAGAACGTGCGCCGAATGCTTGTCTCTCTCATTGATGATGCGCGTGTAGCTGTTCTGAAACTGGCGGAGAGAGTGATCGCATTGCGGGCTGCCAAGAGCGCTCCACTTGAGCGTAAGAAACGAATCGCCCAAGAGGTTAACCTGATTTTTGCACCGCTTGCGAACAGGCTGGGTATTTGGCGGTTAAAATGGGAACTGGAAGATCTGGCGCTTAGATATTTGCAGCCTGATGTTTATATGCAGATCGCAAAGCAGCTGGATGGCCGTCGTACCCAGCGGGAGGCTCAAGTCGAAGAGATTGTTTCTCTGATCGAAGCGAAACTCAGCAAGGCTGGAATTGCTGCGATGGTTTCAGGTAGAGCTAAAAATATTTTCAGCATCTGGCGGAAGATGCGTGCGAAAAATATCGGACTGGATGAAGTTTACGATGTCAGGGCTTTCCGGGTGATGGTATCCGATATCGCACAGTGTTATGCCACTCTTGGAGTGATCCACACCCAATGGCAACACATTCCGAGCGAGTTTGACGACTACATTGCCGTGCCGAAGGAAAACGGCTACCGCTCTATTCATACGGCTGTTATGGGCGCCGATGGCAGGACCCTGGAGGTGCAAATTCGCACTCATGAGATGCATGAAGAGTCCGAGCTCGGTGTTTGTGCTCATTGGTCGTACAAAGATACCTCCAACGAAGATAAACCGTACACAGAGAAAATGAATTGGCTTCGACAAGTAGTCGAATGGCATGAGGAAACACAAGAGTTTGCGCTTGGTGGTGGCGATGTCTTAAACGAAGAACTCCGCAATCGAATTCAGGAGGAACGAATTTTTGTTTACACTCCAAAAGGACATGTTCTCGACCTGACTACTGGTGCAACGCCTCTCGATTTTGCGTATCGAGTACACACCGAAATTGGTCATCGTTGCCGTGGAGCACGGGTAGACGGTGAAACCGTCGGCTTGAATATTCCCCTGGCGACGGGGCAGCGGGTGGAGATCCTTACTACTGAGCAACAACAACCCCTACGGAGTTGGCTCGAACCATATCTCGGTTATGTACGAACGGCTCGTGCCAGAGAGAAAATCCAGAGCTGGTTTCGCGGTGAAGGTTACGAGAGGAGCCTGAGCGCTGGTGAGAACCTGTTGCTGGAATTGACCGACAGACTGGGATTAGATTTTCCGAACCCCAAAGAGTTACAAATGGTAGCAGAAAATCTGGGTTGTGAGAGCGCCGATCGTTTCCTCTATGCATATGGAGTCGGAGACTGCCACTCGCTGGATGTGGTTGACGCGATGTTCCCCTCCTATGGGAACGTTTACCAACTTGATCTGCTGGCTCTGGTGGATGATGACAAAGTGCAGAGTCGACATACATACAAAGTCGAACTGACAGCCGTTGATCGAGCAGGTCTACTGCGTGATATCACCGTCACATTGAGCGATTTACATGCACCACTCGTGTCAAATACTGGTCGGATCGATCCGTTGACGGGTCGGGCAGAGATAGGTTTGGAGCTGCAGTTACAGAATCTACACGGGCTAGCGAAGATCATCGAGCACCTACGACACATTGACGGCGTATTAGGTGCAAGACGAATTGTAACAGGAGATGGCAATTTCTGGCCTGGATCCAGCTAACCTCTGCATGGAAGAGATATTGCAAAAGTTACAAAAGTTGCAAAAGTTGCAGAAGTTGCAGAAGTTGCAAAAGTTGCAGAAGTTGCAAGGGAGGGCAATAAAGTAGTGAGGTTTCAGGAGCGTTTACCATGAGGATCATTCTTCTCGGTCCACCAGGTGCTGGTAAGGGAACACAAGCGCAATTTCTCTGCGATCAGCTGGCTATTCCGCAAATATCTACGGGAGACATCTTGCGCGCTGCTGTGACTGCGGGCTCGCAACTCGGCAATCGAGTAAAAGAAGTTATGGACAGCGGTGCGTTGGTGTCGGATGAGATCATCATCGATCTTGTTAAAGAACGTATCAATGAGGAGGATTGCGCTAACGGGTTTTTGTTCGACGGCTTCCCCCGCACGATTCCTCAGGCCGAGGCGCTCGTTGCCGCCGGTGTTGCGATCGATAAAATTGTCGAGATTGTGGTGCCTGACGAAGAAATCGTACAACGCTTGAGCGGTAGACGAGTTCACCAGGCATCTGGCCGTGTTTATCACACTGTATTCAACCCGCCGCAGAAAGAAGGCGTAGATGACGCAACCGGCGAAGTGTTAATTCAAAGAGACGATGACAAAGAGGAAACGGTGCGCGAACGTCTTTCCGTCTACCGCGAACAAACGTTTCCTTTGGTAGAGTACTATCGAACGCAAGCGACAACTGGAAAAATTCAGTACATTGCGGTCGACGGACTCGGTAAAGTGAAAGAAATTCAAGAAAAAATATTGTCTACTTTGTGAAACTAGTAGTTGTATTTTCTGCCTATTAAAGTATCGTTCGCAGCGATTTTTGATGTAGCGAATCGTTGTGAAATTTTTTAACAAGGATTGCAAGGTTTGTTACGGAAAAAATCACGGGATGATTCGTAACGTTGCGGTAGAATACTGAACGTAACGTAACGTCAAACGTAACTCAAAACCGAGCCTAGGAGATTCTTTATGCCGAGAGCCAAACGCGCTGCGAAGAAGGCACCTGCGAAGAAGGCACCTGCGAAGAGAAAGAAGGCAGCAGCTAAGAAACGTCCTGCCAAGAAGCGGGCTACCGCCAAGAAAAAAGCGCCAGCGAAGCGAAAAGCTACCGCTAAGAAGAAAAAAGCGCCAGCGAAGCGAAAAGCTGCCGCTAAGAAGAAAAAAGCGCCTGCGAAGCGGAAAGCCGCCGCCAAGAAGAAAAAGAAAGCACCAGCCAAGCGCAAGGCTGCTGCTAAAAAGATAAAGAAGGCACCCGCAAAGAAAAAGGCCAAAGCAAAGCGTAAGACTAAAGCCAAGGCCAAGAGGCGCTAGTTTAAGTTTAATCTTTTCAGCGCTACTGACAGGCGTCTCGTTAGAGGCGCCTGTTATCTTCCTTCCCGCAAAGTTAAGTCATACCAGTCCGCTGAAGGGCAGCACACATACGCTGCTACCGACCGTCAAGTCTCCACAGGTCTTCGGAATCTTGATCAAACAATCGGCCTCGCTGAATGTGGCTAACCGGTTGGAACTCTGATCGCCCGTGACATCAACCAGCGTTTGCTCATCAATCCGTCTCAGTCGACCTCGTTGATATTCCTCCCGGCCCGGTTTGTGTCGGATAGGTTGCTCAAGAATTGCTGTGAAACTCGGTGGTTCATGCGATTCGGCACCTGAGAGGGCAAGGAGAGCGGGTTTGACCATGAGCAGAAAGGTAACGATGGTCGAAACGGGATTGCCGGGCAAGCCAAAAAATAATGCGTCGCCGATCCGACCGAAAGCCAACGGTTTGCCGGGTTTGAGGTTTAACCGCCAGATCTCGAGTTGTCCGATTTTCCGTATTACGTCCTTTACGAAATCTGCATCTCCCACGGAGACACCTCCGCTGGTGAGCAAAACATCGCACGAATCGCCAGCTTGCAACATTGCGCGCTCAATGCGTTCAGGGTCGTCCGGAAGAATGCCGAGGTCGACTATTTCTACGGGAAGTTCGTTAAGTAACTGTGTGAGGGCATAACGATTTGCATCGTAGATCTGGCCGCGACCGAGTTCGTTTCCGGGATCCGCAAGTTCGTCACCGGTAGAAAAAAGTGCCACTCGTGTTTTACGTACCACATTGACGTGGGTTATTCCGCACGCCGCCAACCAGCCAACGTCGAAAGCAGAAATGACTTTTCCGGTTTCGACAACGGGCTCACCTTTGAGAATGTCGTGTCCCGTCGGGCGTACGTTAGCGCCGCAGGATACGTTTTCTAACAATCGCACCTCCGTCCCGTCAACAGAGCAATTCTCCTGAATCGCCACGCAGTCGAGCCCGGTTGGTAGCATTGCACCGGTGAAGATGCGTACGCACTCACTAATCGCCAACTCCCCTTCATACGGATGTCCGGCAAGACTTTCACCGACAAGTTTCATGATAGGGGGTGGTGAGCCGCCGAGATCTTCGCAACGAACCGCATAACCGTCCATGGCGGAACATGAAAAAGGAGGTAGACTGACATGAGCTCGCGCCGGTTGCATGGCAACGCGGTTACAAGCTTGATCGACGGTGACTGACTCCGAATCAGTCAGCTGTTGCACGCTGACTAAGATTTTCTCGCGAGCTTCGTTCAGGTCCAAGGGTTGGATAACATACCTCGATGACTACGATGTTGGGACTAGATACTTCCGGAGCGCTTTGCTCGGTTGCCATCTATCGGAAAAGCCGGATTGTCGAGGATACACGTCTGGTTGAGCGTATGCACAACACAGTTGTTCTCGAGATGATCGACGGATTGTTGCAACGTGAAAACGTCGTGAAGGATCAGTTGGATGCGGTTGCATTTACCTGTGGTCCTGGTTCGTTCACAGGAGTACGGATTTCGGCCGCGGTTGCCCAGGGAATCGCGTTTGCGAATAACGCTCTCATCTGCCCGGTGGCCTCATCAATGGCGCTCGCCCACGCGGCAAGGGAGCGGGCGGTTGCAAACTCAGCCAAGGGGGTGTTGACGGTTATCCGTTCACGTAAAGACTCGTTCTATCTCGCGGGTTTCGTGTTGGAGGAAGGTGAACTAACGCGCGTGATTGACGATGCCCTCTTTGCTGGTAGAGATCCGCCGGAAGGTCTGGATTTGTGCGGCTGGGTTGTAGTCGGTGATGAACCTCCATGGCGGGAGCGTGTACCCGATCTTCGTTATGACGCCGAGCCTAAAATTCTGGCATCTTTGGTCTGTGAGCTTGGTATTCGTCAGTATCAGCGAGGTGCGGGACTCGATGCAGCCGCTGGGTTGCCTACTTACGTTGTCGGTGATTCGCCGTGGCGACCTATGCGTGGATAGACGTCTATACTGCTGATGCGAATCATGAATATCACTTCGCCGAACCAATCGTTGTACCGAATACCCCTGGGGCGCGACCCTGTGGGTGGCACAGCCGCATCCGCTCGCAATCCCACACCGCGGACAGTCGATGTAGGTGTTGCGTCTCCGGCAGGTGCATCCACGAGCCACGAGGCGAGGCTGCTCCGCCTGCCCAACAACCGTCTGAGCGAACTGCACGCGCTGCTGACATACCACGGCACCGCGGCGATAGGTGCCAGCATGGCGCGTGGAAGCAACATCGATCTTTACGCCTGAATGGCGTTTACAATGATCACCCCCAAAATGCACGAGTCTGGATCAGGAACGTCCCATTGCGGTTGTATTTTTCACTGGGTTGTGAAGATCGTGTTGCGATATTCGAAGATCATTTCGAGCTGACGCCGTCTTCTGAGCGCCCGGAGCGAATGTTTGGCTTTTACCTGATGTACGAACGCGATTTGTTGCGCCTGTGCCATGCTGACGATGGCAAAGGGGTATCGATTACGGCGGCCGAGATCTCAAAACGCGCGACTCATGACCTAGAACTTGCCAGGGCTTGTGGGGTAAGGCATGGTCCGTCTCGATGTACGGTGCTCGATGTGATGGCGGGTTGGGGTATCGACGGGCTAACCCTGCAGCGCCTGGGTTGCGACGTAACCTGTCTGGAACAGTCAGCCGTTGCCTGGGCTATGCTGCACAATCTCATCGAGCGGTTAGGCGTCAATGAGGTAAAGCTCCACCATACCGACGCCTGGTGCTGGCTTGAGCAAAGCAGGGAAATCTTCGATGTCGTCTACCTCGATCCAATGTTTCCCGAGCGCCGTAAGAAAGCGCTTCCGGGTAAACGAATTCAATATTTGGCACAGGTTGTCTCCGGTTTGGAACACGATTTGTCCGACTGGATCAGCAAAGCAAGATCTCTTGCAACCTC
Organism: Gammaproteobacteria bacterium; assembly: GCA_004356895.1. Lineage (GTDB taxonomy): Bacteria > Pseudomonadota > Gammaproteobacteria > Pseudomonadales > Azotimanducaceae > SMWK01. Next base: position 5,478 of record SMWK01000249.1, on the reverse strand, counting down.
CCGAGTGGTCCTTAAGCGACGTCTGCGCGACCCAGAAATAGGCAACCCCGATTGGCGCATCGTTGGTCGCTCAGTCCGCTACGACGTCTATCGGTGTGTTGGGTGATCTTCCCATGGGTCGGGAGCGAATTTCCGGACAAGAATCAGTAAGTTCGCCTGTTAACTTTCCCGCAAGATGGCGTAACGGAATTCAGGGTCGATAACCTGTTCTGCGGCTTTTAGCACCTCATCGACAATCGGCTGATAATGCAGCTTGCCTTCATTGCCTGCACAGACGACACCATCGGCGATGAGTTTGTCGATAAACGAGTCGAAGAGCCCCGCATCGAAGAATTCAGGTGCGTTCAAGCCGTATATGCGAGACATCTTGTGTGCCACCTGCTGGCTTTGTACTTGTAGCTCGGTGCGAGTCAGCCGGTTCGGCTGAGCAAGCAACCCGATAACGATGTAGAGCCGTTCCAGCGTCTGGCGAATGAGGTTCGCAAGCATGTACAACCGATAATGCGCGCGACTGCTAACCGGTGGGGCACTAAAACCACCATTGGGGTGAACCACCAGGAGTTGCGCGTCGATCAGATGTTGCGCCCAACGCTCAGGCGCATCGGGTTGATTGACGGCGTGTAATTCTGCTGCAACGTAAGGAAATACCCTGTTGACCAAACGGAACATCGCTTCCTGTCTGAGTGGTCGGCGTCGATTGACTACCAGGCAGGCCATGAGAGAAGGCAGTGCCAGCGTGTGTGTAACGTTGTTGCGATACCATGTCATGAGCACAGCGGAGAAGGGGTCGTGACTCAACACGTCACCAAACTCCTCATGTTCCCGCTTCAACATGCGCATCTGTTCAACGTAGGCAACCACTTCCGTCGCGGTCATCGTTGGAAGCGAGTAGTCGTGATGGTCTCCGTCTGCTGTGAGCAGATCCAGATAACATTGAACCTGGTCGATAAGGAGTTGCTCGTCGATTGCGAGGCGAGGCGTACATAAGGTAATAAGCGCAACTAGATTAATAGGATTGATTGCCGCGCTGTTGTTGATACGAAGTAACACTTCATCACCCAACTCAGCCGCTTGCTCAGCGGGTGGAATTGATGTATCCAGCCACTCGTCCAGGCGAAGTGGCTCGGCAAAGTTTACTTCGACCTTGCCAAAATTCTGCTTGATCAGGCGCAAGCTGCGCATGAGGTCGCCAATTGATTCGCTCTGCTTCTCCGCGCCTTGCAGTTCATCGAGGTAACTGCCAGCCTCGATGAGCTTCTCGTAGCCGAAGTAGACGGGCACGAAGGCAAGCGGTCGCGGCATGCCACGTTCATGGTGCTCCAGCGTCATTTTCAGTAAACCTAATCGTGCTGGCAGCAGCCTGCCGGTACGCGTGCGCCCGCCTTCAGGGAAGAACTCCACACAGTGCCCGCGTCGGTAGATCTGATAGAGATATTCGGAAAATACTGCACTATAGATCGGGTCATCGCGGAAGCTGCGTCTCATGAAGAAAGCGCCGGCACGCCTGAGTACGCTGCCAAGCACGGGCAGGTTGAGATTGTCACCCGCAGCGATATGAGGAATCATCAGTCCGCGTTGAAACAGCAGGAAGGAAAGCAACATGTAGTCCACATGGCTGCGGTGTGAGGGGACGTAAATCAGGGTATGGGTCGCAGCTACGTGGTTGATGCGCTGCCAGCCATTGACGTTCACACCGTTGTATATCCGGTGCCAGAACCAGGTGAGCAATCGTTCGAGGACTCGGATGGTCGGATAAGACATGTGGGAGAAAATGCTCATAGCTGCACGACGTGCGTGTTGTTCCAGCTTTTCTTCACTGTCGTTTCCGGCGTCAAATTCTCCGGCAATCGCGTCTCGTACGGCGCGGCTCTTGATGATCTGCGAGATCATCGTTCGTTGATGTGAGAAATCGGGACCCATCGTGGCGACACGCTGGTTACGAAACTGTACGCGAAGCAGTCGCGCGGTACGGCGCAGAATCCGATTTTCACTTAAACGCGGGTCTACAAGCTCCGCTAGAGGGAGTTCAGTTCCAAGGTAGACGAGGATTTCCTTGCGGCTTAGAAACAAATTCGCCAACCGCTTGAAGCGAGAGGTGACCGCCCAGTTCTCGGTCAAGAAGGTGCGATATATCGAGCGTTCCCGGCTTGGTGCCCGGCCCCAGAACACGGCGACGGGAACGAGTGCGGCATTCGGGTATAGTTCGGAACCCGCGAGAATACGCATCATACGATTTGAATAAGTGGTCATGGTGTTACGCCGAAACCAACCGTGGCTTGCCCGATTCAGAAAAAAGAAGCGACGTTCTTCCCGACCTTCTGGACTCACCAATGGGGTAAGGGGGCTTGGTAAACCGTTTTTTGCAGCGATGATGTCGAGCACGATGAGATCACTCAGAGAGCGGTTCTCCAACGCGTAGACGATCTCATGGGTGCCGTCTTCCAATGGGTTTTCGAGTGCCGGCCCGGCGATACGTGGCCGAATGATTGCTCTGATGAGCCGGCTGGAAAGCCAGTAGCCGAACTTCTTAGCACGCCCCATCAGCCGCTCCTGATTGATCAGAGGTTCTCTAGAGGTTCGCTAGTGTCACTAGGGACGATCGCCCTGAAAAAGCTGATCTGGATTGGCATCCGTTGAAGTGATCTCAACTTCCCAGATATCCCGATATTTTTGATCCGTGATCGCGTCGGCATCTTCTTTCGTGCGAATAACTGTGGGCCGCAAGAATATCAACAAGTTCCGTTTCGTGTGAGACTTGGTAGTGGATCGAAACAACCTTCCCAGAAGAGGGATGTCGCCGAGCAGCGGCACGCGTTTGTCGGTATCGGTGATGTCATCTTGGATGAGCCCACCGAGTACGATTGTTTGCCGGTCCTCCGCAAGGATAGTGGTTTCGATCGTACGCTTGGAGGTGACGACATCGGAAAATCCGTCGTCGCCAATGGGCGTGTCGACAACGCTGGTAATTTCCAGCAATATCTCCAGGCGAACCGAGCTACCTTCGTGCACATGGGGGGTCACGGTAAGCTGCAACCCGACATCCTCTCGTTGAATGGTAGTGAATGGGTTGCTCGAGCCGTCGCCGGTGGTGGCAAAAGATCCCGTTCGGAATGGTACCTCGTTACCCACCACAATTTTGGCTTCCTGGTTGTCCAGGGTCTGGATGTATGGCGAGGAGAGCAGGTTGGCCTCGGAACTCGTGGCCAGCGCGCGTACGATGGCGGCAAAAGAGATACCCCCCGGATTAATTTTCGCCACCGCAAATGCCGGACTCGATAGACTTGCGAGCCCCGTCAACACGTCTAATTCACCGTCGTCACCAATAATGCTGCCGAGGAGAGCGTTAATGACGCCGTCTAACGTGGTGGTGACCAGTGGCACGCTGTTGCCACTTTCATCTACAGCTGCCATCTCCACACCGATGGCGGACGTATCTGACAGGGTCACTTCGACGATCGCAGCTTCGATAACCACTTGAGTGCGACGCACGTCCAGGTAGTCGAGGATGCCGAGTATCTCGTTCATCGTACCCGGGTCAGATCGTACTATGATGGCATTCAACGATTCGTCTGCCTGAATGCTCGTGGAACTGGCCCCGGACTCATCGGTGGCGGGCCGATCGCTGATGAGTCCATTGAGTATCTCGGTAACCTTGATGGCGTCGGCATGTTTGAGGTAGATGACCTGTGTTGCCCCGATGGTGGTGGCTGGTTGGTCCAGCTTGTCGATGAGCTTGAGTATTTCAGCGATGGGCTTCGGCTTACCACGTATCACCAGCGAGTTGTTGCGTTCATTGGCGATGATCTGAATGCGTTGCGGACCGGTCGAATTGCGGCCGAGCTGATCGGGAGCCACTTTCTCGAGCAACGCGACCATGGTACCCACCCAGGCTTCCTTCAAGGGGACGACGACGATGTCTTCTTCGTCCGCGATATCGATCTGCTCGATGATCCTCATCAGCCGAATGATGTTGTCCGCGTGATCGCTGACGATCACCACGTTCGGCTTCGCCACGGCAGCGAGGCCTCCGTATTGAGGCATTAGCGGGCGGAGGATCTTCACGAGCTCCGAGGATTCCACGTTCTGAGCCGCAATAACTCGAGTTACCAGCTCTTCAGGTGCCACGTTCGCCAGCGAGCCGCCGGGCCCCGGGGTTTGCTTCCCGGTAGCGGTCTGTTGAATGCGAATGACGTTGCCGGAAGGTGACGCGGTAAAGTTATGCACACGCAGAACGGACAAGAAGAGGGCATAGATGGCGTCGGTGTCCATGCTGGTGCTGGAAATGACCGTGATGTCGCCTTTCAGACGCGGATCAATAACAAAAGTTTTACCGGTAATTTCGGCCACCTGAGCGACGAACTCGCGGATATCGGCGTTTTTGATATTGATCTTCCAGGTCTGCTCCTGGGCGCAAACCATCCCTGCCATACTCAAGGTGATGCCCACGAACAAAAAGACAACTAATTTGCGTGTTATTATTTTCATGTTTATTTCAAAGAGGCCGTGACGTAGAACGTCCGAGATCCTCGTTGAATTTCTAAGCGTGCCGATCCCTGTGCCAATATGTTTGCGATTTCCAACCTGTCCGCTTGTAGGTCTCCGACTGGCCTACCGTTGACTGAGAGGATCACATCCCCAGGCTGCAAGCCAGTTTGGCTGAGGTAAGGGGACTGAGCAAGGTTGCCCAACTGGTACCCCGCGGCCGAATCGGGGCTGACTGGCGTGATGCCGAGGTCGTTGAGTGCTTGGCGTGGGTCTGCTTCCATGCGTGCTTGATGTGAGGCGACAAATTCCCGGGCGCTTTGGACGGCACGTTGTTCGCCGGAGGCGGTATTCGCCAGTGGCTTTTCTACGAACGCCTGCCTGAATGTCTGCCTATTGGGTGCAACGTTTTCGTCCTGATCTGGATCTACCTGAAACTGGTCGTTGTTGGTGGGAAACGTCAGTTTCTCCCGGCTACCCGCCCGCCGCAGTATGATGTGATCCGTGAAAACTGCGACCAGCACTGCGTTTCCGGGGATTTTGTCACCTAAGCGATAGCGCATGCCTGGCTTACCTTTCTGCGCCACTATCGCCGCCGACTGTTCCTCGACTTCCTCGGCGACAAACACTCCCTGCAGCTGTAGCGGAAGGCGTGTTTCCTCGGTGATCTGGGTTGCCATGTCACTCGGCGAAACATCAGCTTCACCGAATAGATGACGAGAGAGAATCGTATTGAGGTTTACGGTCGTTTGCCGCGGCATTGTGCGGTCGCTAATTCCCGGACGCGCGGGTTCCCGGCCCTGGGGCGAAGATGCCACGTACAAAGCCGTCTGCGCCAGGGTCCAGGCGATCCCTGCGACGATCAGCCAACGCGTGGGGAGGACGGCTTTGGTTACGATACTGTTTAGCTGCATGGTTACTAACAAGTGTTAACCGACTGATACTAAAGAACTTGTTCTTCAACCTCTAGCACTATAACGTGATCTGAGTCACTTC
>SMWK01000020.1 GCA_004356895.1 Gammaproteobacteria bacterium | reverse complement strand
CTGAGCTGTTCAAGTGCATCCATGAATTGCCAGCTTTCATCGGCACGCCCCCAACCTGTTTCCTTGTTGTTCATGTCGGCGAGGGTATAAACCAGCGTATCGAGATCGGGTGAGATGGACAGCCCAAGGTGTTCGAAGTCATCACCTGTGTTTACGGCGAAAAGAACCTCGTCAGGATCCAGTATGTGCGCCAGTCCAAGCGCGAGTTTAGCGCCGCCAACGCCGCCAGTAATGACCAGATAGCGGCCCTCGACCGCCGTTTTTGCCATTATCGGAAAAGATCCTCTTCCAGGGGCCGGTTGATCTGCTGTGCCGTATCGGTGCTCGTTTCCGGTGGCATTCCGCTGATGATCACTACGGGAATTTTTTCCGTCGTCTCACCCATCACGAGGGTGGCCGCTCCGGCCAGCGCGTCAGCGCGGTTGATCAGCGTCACCTTGAGCTCCCGGCCGTAGATATCAACACCGCCCCTATAATCGTCCAGCACAGTAATCCCCGCTGAACCGATTGCCGTGCCGACAGTGCCCAACCGCCAGGGTCGATTGGCGCTATCGGTAATCAGTACGGCGAGCCGCGTTGCCAACCGCGCTTCCAACTCAGTCTTGAGGCGTGCAGCAGAAGCGTCGGGATCTGTTGGCAACAGCAGCGCGTTTTCTACCTCGCCATGCTCGATGTTGGACTGATCCACCCCCGCATGTGCACCCACGAGTCCGAGCCGGTGGCGCATGATCAGCACACCTGGTTTCTTGCGCAGAAGGTCCGTGGACTCACCGAGGATCAGCTCCACCAGACGTGGGTCTTTTTCAGTTTCTTCGGCAAGCTTGATAGCCTCAGCACTCGGAGTGACGTCTGCGAGAGACACCGTTCGTCCTTCAGCCTTCGAGATGATCTTCTGAGCGATGCAGACGATGTCTCCATCGATGAGGTGGATGTCAGCGGCGCCAAGCGCGTTGCAGATAATCACCGCGAGATCGTCGCCGGACTCGATCATCGGAATGCCGGGAAGAGGGGAGACAGAAAACCCAGGGTTCATCAGTGATCCGCCTGGCCGACGATCTTAATACCGGAGTGGGAGATATCGTGACGGCGATTTATCTGGATGAGTATCGAAGTCAGTGCCTCGGCTGCCGCAGAGTTCTCGACGGGTCCTGCATGCCAGGCGGTCAATCCGGCTTCTTCGGCGAGCTAAATGACTTTGTCGCGGGCAACCTTTTTATTCCCAGCGACGAGCACGTCACATTCTATTTGCACGTCTTGCTGAAGGAGGTGCGCGGCGATGTTCTGAAATGCGGTGACGACCATGACGGACTCGCCGAGGAGATCCTGCGCCCTTTTACCGGCACTGCCTTCCTGGGGTAGCTGTACCGTACCAACTTTCGGTGGCACCAATGGCACCGTGACATCGATGAGGATCTTGCCGGTCAGCGCGGATTTGACCCCAGCCAATGTCGAAAGCTGGTGTTCGGCTGGTACGGTAAGCACAATGATGTCACCGGCGACTGCCGCGTCAGCGTTCACCATGGCATCGGCCGGTGTTTCGGGGCTGATCGCTTGTAGATTTGCGACAGCATTCTGAGCTTTCTCGAGCGTACGCGAGCCAATGACTATCTTGTAACCCGCCTTCGACCAGCGGATTGCCAGGCCAGTGCCAAGATCGCCGGTACCACCTAAGATGGCGATAGTTTCTTTGTCAGCGTCTGTGTCTACCATGTTGCGATGGCTCTCCTGTGTATCCGCCGGCGTCAGCAGCTAAAAGCGGGCGATTATGCAGTCACAGACTTCCCGGCGCCACGGGTTGCTTTTATGTATTGTGCGGGTTTCCATGGTTTTTCCATAGAGAAACGAATTTTCTAAAACGATGAATAAGAGGAACGATAAATGAGGATTGGGGTGATGATTGGCGCTGACGGAAGCCGTGCGACGCTTGATGATGTGGTGGGTGTAGCTAAGCGGGTTGAAGACATAGGCCTTGATGATGTGTGGTTGGCGAACATATTCTCGTTCGACGCGATCTCTACGCTCGCCATCATCGGTCGCGAGACCCAGCACATAGGGCTCGGCACCGCAGTCACACCGACCTACCCGCGCCACCCCACCGCCATCGCCCAGCAGGCACTGACGACGGCCGCGGCCAGCAATAACCGCTTTACGCTGGGGATAGGCTTATCCCACAAGATTGTCATCGAGGACATGTTGGGCTTCTCCTACGACAAACCGGCACGGCACATGCGGGAATATCTCAGCGTGCTGATGCCGCTGGTGCGCGGTGAAACGGCAAACTTTCAAGGCGATCAGTATCAGGTCAATCTCACGCTCGATGTGCCCGGTGTCGACCGCTTGCCGGTGGTCGTGGCGGCATTGGGCCCGGTAATGCTGAAACTCGCCGGAGAGTTTGCCGATGGCACCAACACCTGGATGGTGGGTCCGAAAACCATGGAAGAGCACATCGTGAAACGTCTGCGTGAAGCAAGTGTTGGTCGCGATGATCCTAAAGTAGTCGGTGGCTTTCCTGTCATTCTCACCAACAAACCCGATGATGCTCGTGCTCGTATTGCGGAAGGGTTGACGATATACGGGCAGTTGCCGAGCTATCGGGCCATGCTCGATCGCGAGGGTGTCGACGGACCTGCCGATATCGCGATCGTGGGGGATGAGAATCTATTGCGTGGTGAGATCCGCCGGTTGGAAAACATCGGTGTGACTCACTTTAATGCCGCAATCATGGGCGTCGAGGAAGGCGCCTACGATCGAACGTTGGAATTTCTTGCGAGTATTTAGACCTTCTTGGAAGTCACCCTAAAATGCGAGCGCAAAACATGCGCCGCCTTGTTTGTTGTTCGTAAAGGAAATCGTACCTCCATGAGCGATCATTATCTGACGGCTCAAGGCAAGCCCGACGCCACTACCCGTAGGACGTGTCGTATAGAAAGGCACGAATATTTTTGAAGCTATATCTGCAGGAATTCCAGGGCCGTTGTCCGAAACTTCAATGGTAATGCCACCACGGTGATTCAGCCTCGCTGATAACGTAACCTGTCCTAGATCAGCACCGGTAAGTGCGTGTTCGCAGTTCTGCAACAGGTTGATCAACACCTGTTCAACCATCTGCCTATCGGCATAGACATCAAGCTCACCTGGTTCGACGTTGGTCAGAAGGGCGAGGCCTTTTTTCAGCCAGTCTACAGTCGCCATTCTCGTTACGTCCGCAAAAAGATCGGCCAATCGAATCCGAGATTTATCGGGCGTTGGCAGGCGTGTGAGTTGTTGATAACTCGATACAAAATTCATCAGTCCATCCGAACGACGAGCGACGGTGTTTACTGCATCTCGTACAACAAGCAGTTCTTTAACAACTTCCGGATTGTCCGCAATCTTCTTGCTGACATCTTCAACCACATCCACGGCAGTTTTCGCCAACGATGCAACCGGCGTGATTGAGTTCATTATTTCGTGAGTCAGCACTCTGACGAGGTCCTGCCAGGCACTCAGTTGCATACCGTCCAGCTCACTCTGGATGTTCTGCAAACTGATTAGTTTTTCCGCAGATGAGGCGATCGTAATCTCGCTGGCAGAAATCGTAAGCCTCTGCTCCGAATCGTCCACCAGAAAAGAAACTAGAATTCGTTCCCCCGGTCGAATCGAGATTATCTCGCTACAGAACTCGCTTCCGAACTGTTCCAGGTCTGATACGCGAGTCAGTTGAGCAGTGCCGAACAGACGCCTCGCCGAGTTGTTCCAGAGGGTGATGTGGTTGTCGGAGTGAACCGATATCAGAGGTACGGGTACATGTTCCAACAGTGCTTTTAGATGTCTGAGTTCACTCTCACGTTGTTTTCTGTCTGCCCGGAAACGATCGAGTATCTGAGTGAACGTAATCCCTAAGTCGGCAAAACCCGCTCCCATTTTGGCAAATTCGAATCGCTGGCCAAAATCCGCGTAACGTACGGCGTCCAGAAAGCGCGAAACCTCATTGTTGGTTCTGGATATGAATTTGAATAAGTCAATGGTGAGACCCACCGCAACGCCAAAAGCCAACAGCGTCGCGGGATGATGGCCGGGAGTGACAACTAGGAATCCAACTCCTGCCAACGCTGCCAAGATAAAGCTCAAACGAATTACAAGCAGGATTCCGAAACGATCAAAGCCCATGTTTCTCCATCCTCCTATACAAGGCTGCCCGGGTCAGACCTAGATCTTTTGCCGTATAACTGATGTTGTAGCGATTGCGCTGAAGTGCCTGTTCGATCGTCCGCTTTTCTAGTTTTTCGAGGTTGAGTTCCGTGTTTGCATGTTCCTGGTCGTCTTGTTGATTCCTTTGTTTTTTTTGTAGGTGGCTGTGGTTTGTGGCGGGCGTGTACTCATCTTCGAGCTGGAAATCGGCTGCCAGAAAATCTCGATTACTCGAAAGAATCACGGCCCGTTCTACGGCATGGCGCAAGGCTCGAACGTTACCTGGCCAGTGGTAACCTATGATGGCTTTCATAGCGCCTCGGGAAAACGCTTTGGGCTCTTTGTTATATTTTCGGAAATACAGTTCTGCGTAGTGTTTCGCGATAACGGGTATGTCGTCTTGTCGATCTCGTAGAGGCGGCAACACTATCTCCACAGTATTCAACCTGAATAGAAGATCCTGTCTGAATCGATCTTCGTTGGTAAGTTGATCTTTTGGCAAATTTGTCGCTGCGATTACTCTGACATCGATGTCTACAGGTTTCGTGGAACCGACAGGAGAAACCTGTCTTTGCTCGAGAACCGATAGTAGTTTTGCTTGCAGATGCAGCGGCAAATTGCCTACTTCATCCAAAAACAATGTGCCACCGTTGGAAGCCTGGATCCTCCCGACTCGGTCCTTGTTTGCACCGGTGAACGAACCCTTGACGTGCCCGAACAGCTCAGACTCAAACAGGGATTCGGTGATTGCACCCAGATCAACCGTCATAAACACCTGGTCTCGACGATTGGATTGTTGATGTAAGGCACGTGCAACCAGTTCTTTACCTGTGCCATTCTCTCCAAGTAGTAAGACGTTGGCATCGGTGGGTGCTGTACGCTCGATCATGGTGAGCACTGTTTGCATCGCCTGCGATTGACCGAGCATTGGCTGTTTCGGTTGGCTGGCTACTTCGACCAGAGCGCTGTTGGCTTGTTTTAACTGCTTGGCCTCGGTCCGCGTCTGGCTGAGTTTTACGCTGGCCGACAACGTTGCAACCAGCTTTTCGTTTTGCCAGGGTTTGGAGATGAAATCCGTCGCCCCGATTTTCATGGCTTTGACGGCTACATCCACGCCACCGTGAGCGGTGATGAGCACGACAACCGCATCTGGGTCCCTGCCGAGAATCTCTTCCAACCAGTGGAATCCTTGATCTCCGCTGGATTCACCTGGACCAAAGTTCATGTCCAGCAATATCGCGGCGTAGTTTGTCTCGGCCATGAACTGCGGAATTTGAGCGGGGTCGGCGCAGGTATCCACCTGAGGGTAATGGCGTCGCAACAGCAGTTTGCCCGCCATCAATATGTCTTCATCGTCGTCGACGATGAGGATCGCGCCGGTCTCTATTGCCATGGCGAATTCCTCCAATCCAACCACACCGAAATGTCCGATATCGTACGTTAAGTGTTCAGAATCGAACAGTAGCAATCGCGCTCGTGACAAGCACGAATTAAATTTCCATGATTTCAATGAGTTAGCAGGCTGGCATGGCATTTGCTAACAACTACCAATAACCATGGAAGCAATCAGTCAAACCGATAGTGCAGCCAGGCGGAGATCCGTTACGAACGCCAAATCCGGCGTGGGAATGGACCGCATAATCGCGAAAAAGAAACTGCCGCCTAAGAATCTGGCTATTGCGGCGATTGTTGTAACGATGGCTGTGGTGATTGGCTGGTATCTGTATAACCAGTCGAGCGGCCGTTCCCTGGTCATCGAAAACAGCCGGGTGGTGATTTCACCCGTCACCGAAGGCTTGTTTGAAGACTTCATTCCCATTCGTTCCCGGGTCACCCCGAAGAAAACGGTTTATCTGGATATCATCGAAGGTGGCCAGGTCGAACAGCGGCTGGTCGACGATGGTGCGATGTTAAAAGCGGGTGATCTGATCGTGGTTCTGAACAATACGTCCCTGCAACTCGAGGTAGCTCGCAACGAAGCGCTCGTTATGGAGCAACTGAATAACATGCGAACCATAGAACTTCAGTTGGAACAGAACCGCCTCGCGCACAAACGAAATATTGTGGAATTGAATTATCAGATAAAACGACTCGATCGGCAGGTGGAACGGTTCAGCAATCTGGATAACGCTGGAGTCGCTGCCAAGAGTCAGTTGGAAGACGCTCGTGATGAACTCGAGTATTACACCAACCTCCGCATTGTAACCCTGGAAAGTCAGGAGACGGATGCTCGTTTGCAGGGAACGCAACTCGAATTTCTGCGGACATCCGGTAATCAGTTGAAAAACAATCTGGTGTTTGCACGTAAAAATCTCGACGCACTGAACGTTCGCGCGCCAGTGGACGGGAAGCTCTCGGGGTTGGATGTCGAGGTTGGCCAGAGCATTCCCCGAGGTGGTCGTGTGGGCCAGATCGATGACCCGTATAGTTTCAAGTTACGGGCTGATATCGACGAATTCTATTTAGGCAGAGTCGACACAGGTCAGGCAGCGAACTTCGAAAAAGATGGCCAACAATATGAAACCATCATCAGCAAAATCTATCCGCAGGTAAACAACGGTCAATTTGCAGTTGATCTACAGTTTACCGGCGACGAGCCCAAAGGAATTCGTCGCGGTCAAACCATTCAAGCGCGACTCACATTGGGAGATTCCAACAGCGCGCTTCTCATCCCCAACGGCGCTTTTTTCCAGGATACAGGGGGTAACTGGATGTTTGTGGTGAGTCCCGATGGAAGCGAAGCCGTGAAACGCAACGTAAAACTTGGCCGAAGAAATTCCCGGCACATTGAAGTGCTTGATGGGCTCGAACTGGGTGAAGAAGTGGTCACCAGCCCTTATTCGAGCTTCAAGGAAATGGATCGTCTGCAACTAACTGACGAATGAACTAGTAACACCAAATCGACCGAACAACCGATTCAGATATGCACGAAGGAAAATTTAGATGTTGAAACTACATAACCTGTCAAAAATGTATCGCACCGATGAAGTTGAAACGGTTGCGCTTGATAGTGTGAATATTGAAATCAACACCGGTGAGTTTGTTGCCATCATGGGGCCGTCGGGTTGTGGCAAGTCAACCTTGTTGAACATCATCGGCATGCTCGATTCACCCAGTTCCGGTCAATATATCTTTCGGGATGAAGACATATCCGATTACGCCGAATCGCGCCGTAGCCATATCCGCAAAAAGAACATCGGCTTCATCTTTCAGTCTTTCAACCTGATCGATGAGTTAACGGTTGCGGAGAATATCGAGTTGGCGTTGTTGTATCACAACCTGCCCGGCAAAGAACGCAAGGAACGCGTTAACGACGTTATGGACAAGATAGGTATTGCGCACCGCGCAAAACATATGCCGAGCCAACTTTCCGGCGGCCAGCAACAACGAGTTGCCGTGGCACGTGCCGTGGTGGGTAACCAGGGGCTGATCCTCGCGGACGAACCGACGGGTAATCTCGACAGTGCCCACGGACAGGAGGTCATGGAGATGCTCCGAGTGTTGAACGATGAGGGTTCTACCATCGTGATGGTCACGCACAGCCCGGCTCATGCTGACTACGCGCGCCGGACCATCAATCTGTTTGACGGTCGCGTTGTTACTGAAAACCTTCGTGCCGTCGGGTAGGAAATCACCATGATCAAGAACTACTTTCTTATCGCGTGGCGGCAAATTGCGAAAAATAAAATATATGCCGCAATAAATATTCTTGGACTTGTCGTAGGCCTTTCCGTTTATGTATTCGGCTCATTGCTGGTGGACTACGAAGAAAGCCACGATACCTTCTACGAGAATTCCGACCGCATTTTCATCGCCGGTACCCTCTTTTCAGCAACGGCCAATATAGGCGTGGGTGAGACCGATGGGATATATACCGCGTACGCCCCGCTCATCCTCGCGGAGGTCGAGGAGGTAGAGGAAGTTGCACGCACCGTCAAAGCCGAATTCCTGGTATCCATCGAAGACGACCACTATTACCAGAACATTCGATTTGCCGATCCATCACTACTGAAGATATTCGATTTCGATTACATTGAAGGGGACCGTCGCGCGTTGGACGACCCGTCCGGCATACTGCTCAGCCAAAGTGCAGCGAGGAAATTTTTTGGCGACTCGAAGGCTTTGGGTCAAGTGCTGCTTCTCGACCATGAGGTTAGTTTGCATGTCACAGCGGTCGTAGCAGATCTGCCCCCAAATACGCATTTCAACTCATCCATCATAGAGCTGATGGGCGCCAGATTCGAAGCGGTTGCGCCGCTTGCGGCATTGAATCGAGCCAACGGATACGACCTGGAAGGCAACTGGAACAACCTTTCCATGGGCGACATCACCTACATGTTGTTACCTGCAGACAAAACGCGTGATTGGTTGCAGACAAAACTGGATGGCGTCTTTGATGCGCATTTTCCTGAAGACGCCAGGGAATTCATCACTGGGATAAAGGTCCGGCCACTGGTTGAAGCCAATACCGTTCTTTTTGACGCGGTTGGGCTACCCATTATGAATTCGATCAGAATTCTGGCTTTTTTGGTGCTGATCGTCGCGATCGCCAACTATACAAACCTTGCCACTGCTCAGTCTCTGGGGCGTTCCCGGGAAATAGGTTTGCGCAAGGCCATGGGGGCTGCCCGCTGGCAGCTTGTTGTGCAGTTCATGGTGGAAAGCCTATGTATCACCGCGATATCGATGCTGATTGCATTGGCAGTACTGGAAGCAGTCGTGCCGGTTTACAACACGGCCACTGGACGCGGCTTGGTTATGGATTACGGCACAATACTACCGTGGCTGTTTTTGACCACGATTGGTGTAGGGCTGGTTGCTGGCGCTTACCCCGCCTATCTTATAACTCGCGTATCGCCGATTGATGCGCTCAGCGGATCGAAGGGTGTCAAGGGGAACCGGTTTCGCAGCATCATGCTGGGCCTGCAGTTTTCTATCTCCATCTTCATGTTAGCGATGGTGCTCGTCGTCTATCTCCAGAACCAGAAGATCGAAAGCGCAAGCAACATCTACCCCAAATCCCAGATAATCACTTTGAAGAGAGTGGGTGTCGACAGCATCCAGGCGAGCCACGAAACGCTGCGTAACGAACTGCTGACTTTACCCAACATCGAAAACGTCAGTTATGCCAGCCAGCTGCCCTACGAGCAGAGCACCTCGGCATTCGGCGCGGGTATAGAAGAAGGTGATGAAAACTCAGGATTCCTGATGAGCCAGGTGTTCATCGATGAATATTTCCTCGACACCTATGACATTCCAGTGTTGCACGGTCGTGGTTTCTCCTCGGAGGTTGCCCACGACACGCTCGTATCAGAAGTGTTTGCCGTCAATGTCATCATCAATGAACTGGGGACCACCAAGTTGGGGTTTGCGACGCCTGGAGAAGCGATAGGCCAGGTCTTCTATGACTTCCCCGATGAAAGGCAAGTCCGTGCCTACACGATTGTCGGCGTCTGGCCCGACCAGAATTTTCAGGGGTTTCACAACCAGATCAAACCGATGATCTTCATGATGCAGCCGGACTATCTGACAAGGGCGTCGGTGCGGGTAAAAGGGTCCGCCATGGGGCAGGCGCTCACCGACATCGAATCTGTCTGGAAGCGGGTGATTCCCAATTACCCGATTCAGACCGAATTTCTGGATGATACGTTCGGACAGATTTTCCAGATTTACAGCATCATGACGATTCTACTCGGCGGGTTTGCTTCTATTGCGCTTTCACTCAGCATGATCGGTTTGTTTGGACTCTCGGCATTCATGGCGGAAAGCCGAACAAAAGAAATCGGCATTCGCAAAGTGATGGGCGCCAGCCTACCGCAGATTGTCAA
Source organism: Gammaproteobacteria bacterium (assembly GCA_004356895.1). Classification (GTDB taxonomy): domain Bacteria; phylum Pseudomonadota; class Gammaproteobacteria; order Pseudomonadales; family Azotimanducaceae; genus SMWK01. The sequence goes on along the minus strand of SMWK01000020.1, from coordinate 766 downwards.
TCTGCTCATTTTCCAGTTTTCCAAGCCGGCGATGTGGGCACTGTTGATAGCGATGCCGCTCGCCTATTTGGCAGCGGGTCAGTATCTGAATTTCTTCGCCGAAAGAATATCCACCACAGCCGGTATTGTGGCTGGAGCCGGGCTACTGGCGATGGCCCTTGCGTGGGCCATTGTCGCCGTACATGCAATTAAGATCGCTCGGGCCAACCCGATAAGAGCGTTGCGCTACGAGTGACGGGTTAGCTCTACACCATGCAGAAAGCGTTCAGCTTGTTGCCGTCCAGATCTCTGAAGTAACCGGCATAGAATCCTCCCTCACCTCTCGGGCCCGGGGCGCCTTCATCGGTGGCGCCCAACTCGATCGCTTTGGCATGAATTGCGTTGACTTGTTCCGGTGAGTCAGCGGAAAGAGCAACCATCACGCCATTGCCAACCGTGGCGGCTTGCTCATCGTATGGTTTTGTGACTGCGATGGAAGGAGCCTCTTGCGTGGTAGCCCATGCAATGAAGTTGGATTCTTCCATCATACGTTTGGCACTCAGCACGTCCAATAGTGCATCGTAGAACTTGGCTGCCCGTTCGAGATCATTGGTACCTAAGGTGACGTAGCCGATCATTGTCATACTCCTTTCGTAGTTTGCCCACGAGTATAAAGGGGTAATACTGACAGCATTGTGTCAGTAGGGTTGTACGAGGTTATGGACGATTCGCAGAGAATTTGTTTTGCTCAGTTCCTCTGACTAGAACCCAATTCCGCCACCTCCTG
>SMWK01000248.1 GCA_004356895.1 Gammaproteobacteria bacterium | reverse complement strand
CAGCCAGCACGGTGAGGTTGTCGAGTGCGAAGTCGAGTTGATGATGTTGCTCGTTGATCCGCCAGGTACCAACCAGGCGTTCATAAGGCCACATGTCGGGCAGTGCCATGACCTTGTCTGTCTCGTTGAGCAGCGCAGCTATGCGCAACAGCTGCTGCTTGATCTTCACAATATTGATCTGCCCCTGCCCACCGTCGAACCGGGTTTCCCCGGAAACGGAAGTCAGCAGTTCCTTTTCTGTGTTGCCGGTCATGCTCAGGGTGCCGCCGAACGCCAGTGGCGCTATCCACTGTAGGCTCTGGTCCAGCCATGCCATGAGTTGTTGGCTGTCCACGTTCTCGAGGCTTGGTTCGATGATCCAATGAACCGGTGTCGCCTGGGTGTCGATAACAACATTCACTTGAGCGGTCCCCCCGAAAAAAGCGGGAATGGAGATATCGTTGGTGCTCAACCCATTGGCGTTGTCGAGAACGATCAGCACATCTGTGAAGGATTGGTCGTCATACGTCAGTCGATCCAGAGTGCAGGTGCCCTGCCAGTCATACTCGTTGAATGTATCGACAGGAATCAACTCGTTGGCGTCTCCCGGTGCGGGGAGGGAAGACACGGGGTTCAGCTGTACGGCCAGGCTACAGATGCCGTCGGCATCGGTGGTGTTGAAGCGTGCGTCTTCCAGCGCGTATTGTTCGGGTTCGGGCTGATAGGTCACATTGCCGTTCAATTCGAGAGGGATGGCAGGCGCATCAGCGGGAAGGTAGTTGAGCACTATTGCCAGGGGTGCGGGCTCTCCGAACACGAAATCCTCAAGCATAAGGTGGCTCACTTCGAGCCGATCGCCACCGTCTTCCATCGTCAGATCATCGATGGTCAGGGCTTGTACCCGCCAATGGTCGAGGTCCTCGATTAGGGTCATCACGTCGATATCGAGTGCAAGCCGGCCGAGTTGCCACTGCCGTCCCTCGTGATCAGCCGATAACTTTTCCGCTGTCAGCAGCAACGGTGGCCACAACCGCCACGCGAGATCCCCCTCGATCTGCACCGGCACACCGGTCTGTTCGGCGATCAGCGCTTCGAGCTCCGGCTTGAAACGGTTGGCGTCTTGAGTGAAATAGAAAATCGCCCCACCAATAATTGCCAGTAGTGCCAGCAAGGCTAGAAAGAACTTTTGCATGTAGAGTGCGGTCAGCTGAGTTGGCTGGCCATTATAGAGGTTTAGGTATGACGTGCAGCTGAACGGCGCCACAAACGTGAGGGGTGTAACATGCGTGGCCAGCGCGCCTTTACGTCGGTTCGCGAGCGATAGTGGTTGACATGTTTTGCGAGTGCACGGTCGGCATCAGGGTATGTTTCGTACGGGCCCATGGCTTCATTGCCCCGTACGTTGAAAAACCACCGGTCGTTTTCACCCTGGTAGATTCGATCCGTGTCCATAGTTTATGGTCTGCTGTCCTCCAATGGATTTCAGCACATCTTCCATGACATCGATGTATTTGTTATGTAATGAGGTACCCTTCCCCGGGGCACAATTATGAGCGTAGAGAGCTGGGATCCGAAAGCGGCTAATTCAAGATTGTCCGACAAGGAAATTGACCGATTTCTAGCGGCAGCCGACAGGTTGGACGAGCCGGGGTTTGGCCTCGCAGAGAACGAAGTGAACGACCTTGCTCCGCTGTCAAGACATGGGAGTGCTGATTGGGCAGCTGCCGGTGTCGCTCTGGGCGACGCGAAGGTGATAGCCCTCATCAGACTATTTACCCTCGCGGAGGCTGAATTTGCGCTGTGGGAAGCCGGTGCAAAGTCGCCAGTCGTACCACTCGCGGCCCTGCTCAAGAAACGTGGCGCTTACCCGGACGATCTCACGGCCTGGATCAAAGCGCGCACCAGCAACCGCTTTCTGCCTTATGGCAGTTTGCTGGATCGCTTGTAGGGGCTAGGAGTCTGCGACTACTCCCACGACCAATGGAGTGACACCCCCTTTGCCCCTATACTTGCGCGGTTTTTTCGGCGGGATTCACCATGAGTAACGAACGCGTTGCTAGCGTCCGTCGCGACACGAAAGAAACGCAGATCCAGCTCAGCCTTAATCTGGACGGCAGCGGGTTGTGTGATCTGCAGACCGGCTTGCCATTCTTCGAGCACATGCTCACTCAGGTTGCACGTCATGGTCTCGTTGATCTCACCATCGATGCCAAAGGCGATCTCGAGATTGACGCCCACCACACCGTAGAGGACGTCGGTATCGTGCTCGGTCAGGCGCTGAACAAGATCGTGGGCGACAAAAAAGGCATATGTCGTTACGGCTATGCTTATGTTCCGTTGGACGAAGCGTTGTCTCGAGCTGTTATAGATATATCGGGTAGGCCGGGTCTCGAATACCGCGTGGACTACGTACGATCGCGCATAGGCGACTTCGACGTTGACCTCCTCAGAGAGTTCTTTCACGGGTTCGTGAACCATGCCCAGGTGACGTTGCATCTCGACAACTTGCGCGGCGATAACGCTCATCACCAGGCGGAAACTTTGTTCAAAGCCTTTGGCCGGGCGCTCAGAATGGCGGTTGCGCTCGATCCACGTATGGCCGGTCAAATACCGTCCACCAAAGGGTCCCTTTAGAAGCATGCTCCTCATTCCAGCCATCGATCTCAAGGACGGTCAGTGTGTGCGTTTGAAAAAAGGTCGGATGGACGACGTCACCGTCTTCTCTAGCGATCCGCTTGCGGTTGCGGTCCGATGGCTCGATGCTGGTTGTCGACGCCTCCACATCGTTGATCTCGACGGCGCGTTTGCCGGTGAGCCGCGCAACAGATCGCTCATTCAAACCATTACCGAACGCATGGGAAATGTGCCAGTGCAGGTTGGTGGTGGCATCCGCAATCTCGAGACCATAGCGGCATACCTCGAAGCGGGTGTATCCCAGGTGATCGTTGGTACTCGTGCGGTGCGAGAGCCGAGTTTTCTGGAAGAGGCTACGCGAGCGTATCCGAATCGCATCACGCTCGGTCTGGATGCACGCAACGGGATGCTCGCAACTGAAGGCTGGGATCGCACCAGTACGGTGAGCGCGCTGGAGTTCGCGCAGTGGGCAGGTGAGCTCGATATTGTCGCCATTGTTTACACCGATATAGACCGAGATGGAATGCTCACCGGATTGAACGTCGAAGGTACGGTGCGGATAGCGGAGGCTGGCAATACACCCGTCATCGCCTCGGGTGGGATCACCGACTTACGCGATCTAGAGAGGTTGAAGTCTGCGTTCCAGGAAAGCACGGGAACTCTCATGGGGGCAATTACAGGGCGTGCAATCTACGCGGGAACTTTAGATTTTCGAGCTGGGCAATCAAAGTTGGACGGCGACGGTTAGTCAGTTTACTCAACGGAATCAAACGCACATCGTCTGGAAGGTTTGCCATTGCGGTTTCCAGAAAATCGAGGCTCACGCGGTGGGGATGCGCAATTAACACCGCCTGCCCATTCTTGCGAGCGATACTCAAGACGCGTTTGAATTCTGCTTCGATGGCTTCGAGCTTGAGATGATGATCGAGGAAAACATCGCGTTTTGCGGCGGGTACCTGCCATTCCTGAGCCACCTTGTAGGCTAGCGTATTCGGCGAGGTGCGACTGTCCAGGAAAAACAGACCGCGATGACGGATGTGCCGCATCAGCCGTACCATAGATTCCCGGTGTTCGGTGAGCAGGCTGCCGGTGTGGTTGTTGATTCCAACGCAATGTGGCACCGCACGCAGTGCGGCATCGAGTATGGCTGCAAACTTATCTGCTGGCATATCGAGGGTCAGTGTGTCGTTTTCCCGCTCATCTTCCCGTGCGGATTGAGGCTGCATCGGTAAATGCAGAATGATTTCTCTACCAGCTGCGTGGGCGCGGCGGGCAATTTCTGTGGTGTTCGGTGCGAACGGCAGAAGTCCAACGGTGAGTATGCCGGGCAACCGCATTACCCGCTCGGCGCGTGACAAACTGTAGCCGATATCGTCAATGACGATGGCAAGTTCTGAGGCGTAGGCGCTGGAATTTAGGGGAGTCAGACCTAGGGCAAACACGGTTAGTGCTCGCTTGATATGTTCTCGGAACTTCCTAGCTGCCTGTTTAACAGGCAAGTGCTACCCGCATTCACCCACTTACTTCTACTGCTGGCGCGGAGGATAGTCATCCCATCCGAGGAAAGCTAGTGCTCCAACCAGCTAATATGGCAGAAAGAGATAATTAGCGTTGGTTCATAACCTGGCGTGAAGTTTTGGTTCGTCGCTCTTCAATAGTAGGAGCGCTTGAGTGAGGATCAGATCCTCGTCGTCGCCGTTTGCTCGTGGATCGAAATCAGCTACCACATCGGGGGTGATGCCTATTTTGTGTATCGATCGCCCACTGGGTGTGTAGTAGTAGGCCGTGGTGAGTTTGATCGCGCGATTTTTCGAAAGTGGCAACACCGATTGCACGGAACCCTTCCCGTAACTGGTTGTTCCTAACACCGTCGCGCGGTTGTGATCCTGCAATGCCCCGGCCACTATTTCCGAAGCTGATGCCGAGCCTTGATTGATGAGCACCACGACGGGAGCTCCTTCCAGGAAGTCTCTGCCGGAAGCTCGATAACGTAATCGGCTCGAAGGCAACCGACCCTCGGTGTAAACGATGAGACCTTCCTCGAGAAAAGTATCGGCTACATCGACGGAGGACTGCAGCACACCGCCAGGGTTGTTGCGTAAATCGAGCACCAGGCCTGCAAGCGGCGCCTGGGATTGTTCAGTCAGCTCGATCAATGCACGGTTGAAGTCCTCGCTTGTGGTGTTTTGAAACTGCGAGATGCGAATGTAGCCGAAGCCCGGCTCCAGGAGCCTGCTGCGGACGCTAGTCACTTGGATTACCGCTCGCTCGATCTCGAAATCGAGTGCTTGTTGCGCGTTTTCACGCTCGATACGCAAATGCACGGGACTGCCGGGTTCACCGCGCAGGATGTTGATGACGTCTACGAGCTTCTTACCCTTGAGGGATTCGTGATCGAGTTCAACGATGCGGTCTCCGGGTGCGAGCCCGACAGTGGCAGCCGGGGTGTCATCCAGAGGAGAAATTATCGTGAAAAAATCGTCCACGAGACCGAGCTCGATACCGATACCACCGAAGCGACCCGTTGTTTCAGCCTGTAATTGGCCATAGTCGTTGGAATTCAGAAAATTCGAGTGTGTGTCCAGCCCCTCGATCATTCCTTTCAGTGCGTTGTCCACCAGATCCTGCTCGGCGACCTCGTTGACATAGTTGGTGCGAACATGATTCAGCACCTGGTCAAAAACACGTCCGTGCTTATTGTGTTCATCCTTTTCGAGCACGCGGTCAGAAACAACGATGCCGAGCGCAATACCCGTAACCATGCTGATCACGATGCCGAGAAGGGTAATAGGTCTAAGTGTCATAAAGCAGAGAGTAAATATGGGGTCAGAGTATACTCTGAGCCCGTAATTGCTCCAATTCTCCTATCGCTTAACCAGCCATCGTAAAGGATCTTTGGCCGCACCTTGTTGACGTACTTCAAAGTACAACCCACTAGCCGTTTGGCCACCGCTACGCCCCGCACGAGCAATAAGCTCTCCACTTTCGACCCATTCCCCCACAGATTTGTTCAGCACGTCCGCATGCCCATACAGGGTCATGTAACCGCTACCATGATCGATAATGGTAAGCAGCCCGAAACCACGGAGCCAGTCGGCGAAAACGACGCGACCGCGAAAGATGGCCGTTACCGGCGTGCCTTCTACAGCCGCCAGAACCACACCATGCCAGACCAGCCGACCGTCGATCCTTTTTTGCCCAAACCGCGAGCTCAGGGTCCCGGACAGGGGCCAAGGCAGGGATCCTTTGCGGCTGGCAAAGTGAGAACCGTCGAGCTCGGTGGCGCGCCTTTGCAGTTCTGCCAGGAGTTGTTCCAGACGAATGTGGTCGGCTTGTAGACGTTTACGTTGGGCAGTCTTGTTTTCGACCCGTACTGCCAGGTCTGCTAGAAGGGTTTTACGTTGTTTGTGTTCGTTCAGCAGCGCTTGCTGCTGTTTTGCGAGGCTAACCTGGCGCTTTTTTTGGTCTGCCAGGTGGTCGCTGAGCTTTTCTTCGTTGGCCGCCAGATCGGTGAGTGTCGTTTGATAGGCTTCGAGAGATTTCATGCGCGCGTCGCTGAAGTAACGGTGATAACGCATCATGCGTTCGAAGGTATCCGGTGATTCTTGATTGAGCAGCAGTTTGAGGAAATCCTGGCCGCTCAGACGATACGCCGCCGAAAGATGTTCGGTAATGCGACGTGCCTGCTCGATACGTCGTATTTCAAGCGATTCGCGCTCAACATTCAGCGCGCTTAGCGAATTCTGCACGGTCTTGAGTGCATCATTGGCGGCATCCACGCGACGGTTCAGGTTCGCCACTTCACGATCTTTCGACTTGACGTCCTTCAGCCAACGCACTCTTTTCCGCCCGGCGTCGTCGAACCATACATCGAGCGCGTTGAGCTTATCGAGAACCGTCTGCAACTCTGCCCGAGTGATATCTCGATCGGGAGTTGCCCCATGAGCGATCCCGGCAATGAGAAAGGCAAGCCACAACCAATAAGCCCGGTGATTACGCGCGCGGTGACGTGTATGACCGTTGACTACCATGGAGGTAAGACTCCGCGTACCCACTCTCACGCGCGCTGACGCTCCTTGATGTCGGCCAGCGAACGTCCGGTCATTTCAGCGGGCGGTTTCATACCCATCAACGCCAGGAGTGTCGGGGCCACATCAGACAACGTTCCGCCTGAAGACAGATCCAACTGCAGTGGGCCCACATAAACCAAGGGTACGGGCTCACTGGTGTGCGCCGTGTGTGCCTGACCGCTCGCCTCGTCGTGCATCCGTTCGACGTTGCCATGATCTGCAGTGATGAGCATCTGTCCGCCGACTTCTGTTAACGCCTTTTGCACACGTCCGAGGCAAACATCCAATGCCTCCACGGCCTTAACTGCGGCTTCGAAATTGCCGGTGTGTCCCACCATATCGCTGTTAGCGTAATTGCAGATAATGGCGTCGTACTCGCGTTTCAGTATCGCTGCTACGAGCTCATCAGTCACTTCCGGTGCGCTCATTTCGGGCTGCAAATCGTAAGTGCTCACTTTGGGTGAAGGGACCAATATGCGGTGCTCTCCCGCGAAAGGTGCTTCGCGTCCACCGGAAAAGAAAAAGGTGACGTGGGCATATTTTTCGGTTTCGGCGATACGCAGCTGGCGCATGCCTTTGTCCGCGAAGTACTCCCCAAGGGTATTGGTGAGTACCTGCGCCGCGAACGCACAGGAGGCGTCGATATCGTCGGCGTAGTGCGTGAGCATTACGAAGTCGACCAGTTTTACGGTTGAACGGCGCTCGAAGTTGGCAAACTCCGTCTCGATGATTGCTCTGGTGAGTTCACGCGCCCGGTCGGCGCGAAAGTTCATGAATATCACCGCGTCGCCTTCCTGCATTGTCACCGGAAGTTCGCCAACGGCGTGTATTGCCGTTGGTTGGACGAACTCATCGGTCTCTTCTCTCACATAGGCAAGCGACAATGCAGCAACTGCGTTCGGTGCATGAAACGGTGCCTCGCCACGCACCAAGAGATTGTAGGCGCGGCTCACCCGATCCCAGCGATTGTCTCGGTCCATGGCGAAGTATCGCCCACAGATCGAGGCAACGTGGCCGATCTTTAGCTGCGCAAGTTTTGCTTCAGCAGCCTCGAGGGAGGCAAGCGCGCTTCTGGGTGGTGTATCGCGACCGTCGAGGAAAGCGTGCAGGTAGATACGCTCTACACCAGCTGCCGCTGCTGATTCCAGGCAGGCAAAAATCTGT
>SMWK01000247.1 GCA_004356895.1 Gammaproteobacteria bacterium | reverse complement strand
GTAGTGGGATTGACCAAACACCCACGCGGGCGCGCCATATTCTGCACCGTCTTCAAGAATGATATACACACCGCTCGAGTCGTAACGGTATAGATTCCAGAAGCCGTTGAGGTCGCTGAGAAACAAAAGAGCGCCCTGTGCCAACCACTGTGGCTGCAAGATCGACTCGGCAATTCCCCCGGCGACGACCGTTGCATCGTTCAGTGCGCCACTAGCCGATAACGTAGCAACCACCAACTCAGTGCCATCCCAGGGCATGTTGGGGTGGTCCCAGGTGAGAAATGCCAGCCGCGCGCCATCGGTGGAAAGCCGCGGAGAAGCATAAAAATCTCGTCCACTGTGTAAGGTCGAGACCACGCCCTTTTCTGGATCCACACTTACCAGCAGATTGCTGGCTTCCTGATCCGGCAGATGTTGTTCGCTGACGGATATTAGTCGTTGGTGAGCATCGTCCCAGCAGAAATCGCAGAAGCGGGTGTTATTGTCCGTACTCGTGATTTGCGCGATAGCACCTCCACCGACAAGGTAGATGTTCTGGTCGGCAAAATTCACGAAAAAAACTCCGCGTTCAGTCGGCAGATAAGCGGCCCCGCCATATTCGTGAACACGGCTGCGTACGAAATAGTCGCCGGGGGTGAGTTCGCGGATACTGCCGTCGCCATCGCGCATCAGCAGCGTGCTGCGACCATTCTCGCTTGGACGGTTTTCGAGCCAATACAAACATCCGTTGAAAGCCCGCAGTTCGGCGTAGGAGGTCGCCGCGGTCGCGATTGCCTCTGCCGTGATCGGCGATGGCCAGGACCCACAGGGGAGGGTTTTCGTCATGAGGTGCTTAACCTGACATGCCGTTGCGTTCATGAATGATTACCCAGCGTTCATGGTCACGCCACGCGCCAGCGATGTAGAGAAAGTTCTTAGCCATGCCCTCTTTATAAAAGCCGCATCGTTTGACGAGCCGAATAGATAAAATGTTTTCAGGTTGAATGTTCGCCTCGAGACGATGTAACCCAATCTCCCTGAATGCGTTTTGTATAGCAATTTCCAGACCTTCGCGCATGTAGCCCATACCTGCATATGGCGCGCCAGCGTAATAGCCGAGCGAAGCGCTCAAGAACGATCCGCGTATGATGTTGTTGAGGTTGACGACGCCGATGATGGCATGTGTTTCGTTCAGACAGACCAGCAGACCTTCGTGATCGTCACGCTGCGTTCGGGCAAGATAACGATCGAAGGTGGCGGGAGCCAGTGGCGGCGTAATCCAGGGATCGTGAAGCCGCTGGCTTTTCTGCATCAACGAAAGAAACTCACGGCGATCCTGCTTGCTGACATTTCGCAGGTAGACGCGGTTGGCATCTGTCATGCGTTAAGGATCACCGTTCATTGTCGTGTTTGTACTCCAGTATGAAGATCTCCCAGAGCGCAGGTGGAATCATGGCAATGCCTAAAACCAGCAGGTGTAGCGGGTGTGGTTTATAGTCGTTGTCAAAGAACCATATGCCTTGGAAACCGAAATCCTGAGCGTGCCACAACATTAACCCAGCGGTGGTGAGCGCAAAAGCCACGGCCAACAAAAGGAAGCTCGTCAGGTATCTCATGGCAGAAGAATATACGCCGCACCGCGGTGTTGCAGCCAGGCACTGCTGAACGCCGATGCGGGATAAGTCCGCGCGACCTCGTCTACTGTAGGAGCGGCCGGATCCAGCACATGGATGTTCTCCTCATCCATGCCATGGACAACCACCAGGTGACCGGAGCTCGCCGCAATGGGTGCACCCGGCAATGAACCTTTTGGATAACGTATGCTTGCAACAAATGGCAACCCAGCATCGAGCAACTGGGCTGCGGCTTCCCAGTCATCGAATACTTCCACCGCACCAATACAGCCTTGTCGACTTGCTGCATGAATACCCAATGGCCAGACTCCGTACATGCCGGTTGCCCCGTCGCGACAAGCGGCAACAAAATCGAGCCAGTGAATTGGCTTCTCAAAGTGCTGCAACAACATCGCCAGGCATGTGGGTGAGCAGATACTGTGTTTGATCTTGTCGCTGGCACGCATCTGACTCAAGCTCGGAGGAACCGGACCGCAGATAGCACGGTTGGGAAGTGCAACTTCTTCATTGGTGATTGAACGCTCGGTAATACATAGCAGATATTGCTCTGCGCCAGTTATGCCGTTTGCTTCAATAGTGAGCGTCGAAGTGGGGATTAGTTGTTGCACGTGAAAACAGTCTATGTGTGTTGAGATGGAGTTTTTGTCTTCGGTCTCGTTTTGTTCGCTCGAAGACATTTCCTCACTCGACGGCACATTCTTGATCGATGGCTCATTCGCCTTGGACGGCACCTCGTTCAGCGCGAAGGTCTGATCCGCGAAGTTGAGGCTGAAACGAAAGCGGTAGCTGGCATCGCTGCAAACAGACAGGCTGGGAACGAGAATCGTCCCGGGGGTGAGTTCGGGTAACAATATCTCGGCATGGAACTTAGTGTTGTTCCGCTGCCAGTTAAGCTCGCCTGACACGCCGAGCGGATAACGCGTAGCGGTCTGTTGGTCGGCGAAGCGGAGTGCGAAACTCATCTACTATCCTGTCAAATCGATTCCGGAGCTACTATTAAGACTACGATGAATACATTAAACCTCGTGCTGTACTCTACCGACCACTGCACGATGTGTGAGCAAGCCCTCGAACTGCTCTTTAGTATGCCAGAACTTCAGGGCTCCTCATTAGAAGTGATCGATGTTGGAGAGGATCAAGCACTCACTGAGCTCTATGGCGAGCGATTGCCGGTTTTAAGCACGGGCAATACTGAGTTGGATTGGCCGTTTGATGCCAAAACGGTCAGGGAGGCCGTTGCAGGTTAATAACAAAAGCCTGGTCAAGGAAGGCGGCGGTTATTCCCAGTCGAATAGTTCTGTTGCGTTTCGCGAAGTAGCAGTTACGATTGCTAATTCATCTGTACCGTACAACTGTGCGAGTTGCGCAACCACATATTTCAGCAGCGCCGGTTCATTACGTCGTTTATTTCTCGTTGCGACTTCATTGGCCGGTGCATTGTGCGGTAACAGATAAGGCGCGTCGGTCTCAATCAGTAAACGGGAGAGCGGCACGCGAGTGACGATATCCCGGAGTGGTTGTCCCCTTCGTTGGTCGCACACCCAGCCGGTGATGCCGATATGGAAACCGGCTGAAAGATAGTCATCGAGTTCTTTTTTGCCGCCGGTAAAACAATGCACCACGACACCGACCAGGCCGTTGTGGCTGGTGAGTGCGTCCAGTACATCATCCGCGGCTTCCCGGTCGTGCACAAAAACCGGTTTGCCGACCTGTTCGGCGATGTCGAGCTGGCTATGGAACACCGCTCGCTGCTGCTCGGGTGAGGAGAAGTTGCGGTTGTAGTCCAACCCCATCTCGCCAACGGCTTTTACCAAGGGTGATGTGGCTAGTTTGCTCAATGTGGAAGTCCAACCGGCCTCGACATCTTTTGCTGCATGAGGGTGAACGCCTGTTGTGCAACGAATGTCATTACGGTTGCTGCAGAATTCGATGGCAGCGACGCTCGTTGATAAATCGGTCGCGGTGAGCAGAATGCGCGTGACACCTGCTGTATGTGCCCGTTCGATCACTTCATCGCGATCGCCGTCGAACTGCGAGTGCAGAAGATTCGCTCCGATATCGATCACTGCAAGATGACTTCGTGTGCCTGCAACATGGGCATAGGGTTGCCCATAAGCTGCCCGTAGACCTTGGCGAAAGCCAGTACGTTTTTTACGTAGTTGCGGGTTTCGCGCAGTGGAATGGTTTCGATCCAGGCATCCATGGGCATGCCCGACCGATTCCTGACCCACCGATTAACGCGGCTCCTGCCGGCGTTGTAAGCCGCGGCAACCAGCGGCCGTTGCCCGTCGTAGCGGGATAACAGGTGGGCCAGATGATGACCACCCAGCTCGATGTTGATTTCTGGAACATAAAGATCACTCATCGAAGGACTGTCCAGTCGCACGCGTCGTGCCACCTCTTTGGCTGTACTGTGAATCAGCTGCATGAGTCCGCGGGCATTGGCGGTGGATCTGGCCCGAGGATCAAACGCGCTCTCCTGACGTATGATCGCAAACAAAAACGACTGGGGAACGGTTGTCGCATGGCTGGTGCGTTCCACGACGTTTTGGTAGGAAAAAGGAAAGCGAATTGCCAGAGCGTCACGCAGATTTGCGTCGTTGGCGATTGCGATACTTTGTGATATCCAACCGATCTGCTGAACCAATTGCGCCACTTGTATCTGCTGAATCGGGTCGAGTTTAGGGATCAACTGATTCCACTCACGGCGTGCGTTTATCAGATCACCAACGGCGAAGAGTTCCGTCGAACGTGCAACCTCAGGGATTTTATTCAGCTGAGCGATCTGAGCTGGGTGCGCTCGCAAGACTGTCTCGTTGAGCTGGATTTCGCTGCCGATCTGCTCCGCTGCAAGAAATCCATAATAATCACGTTTTTCAGCGAGCGCTCGAAACCGCCGGTGCGCCCCGGAAGCGTCTAGATGAGTTGCCGTCAACGCCCGGGCTTGCCAGTATTGCCAGCGGTTTGTCTGTTGCTCCTGCGCGGGTAATCGCTCGATCCAGGTAACTACTTGCCGCCAGGATAGGTTAGCCAGAGCCGCTTCTGCCATGTCGCGTATCAGTTCAGCAGATGCATGGCTCGGTTGCCCGGCGGGGAACTGCCCATCTCTGGCACGGCCTATGAGTATGGCGTCGGTGATCGTTTGGATTTGGGTGTCGTTAAAGGAGTGTGTCGTCTTGAACTTGGCCCAGGCCGTTGCTGCGCTCTCAACGTTCTGTGCCGCGAGTCGAATGAGGCCGTAACCAATCACCGTTCGTGAGAGTTCGCTGTCGGTTCGGTAGCGGTTCACGCGACTGATTCCGCTTGGTCTCACGTGAACGTTATAAAGCGACTGCGCCCAGGCTTTGTAAGTGCCGCTGAAATATCTTTGCAGATAACGAGCCAACGTACGCTGATTGGATTCTAGGGCAAGCTGGAGCCGCTCCCAGGCGACATGCTCTTCGAGGTAACCGGCACTGATCCATACGTCGAACAGAGGATCGCACGCTTTGGGTTGAGATCGTGCGACCTTCCATAACGGTTCTACTTCAGCGAACGCGGCTTTACGCGCTCCCGTACCGTACAATGCGCGCAGTCGATAACACTGCAGCTCTGCATCGGTGGATGGCTCATAGTTATCTAGGAACGTGCGCCACTGGCGCTTGCGCCCCAGTATTTTCAACCAGCGCCGATGAACAATACCAGTAACCGGCAGGTTTTGGTGCTGCTCGCGAAAGGTCTGCACTTCCTGCTCAGTGGCGATAGATAAACGGCTCTGCAACGCGTAGTAATCGAGATACGGACGCAGCGCATACCCCTCGAGTTGCACCACCGCCTTCGCGAAAGATCGGCTGCGCCCAGCGGTGAGATCATCTACTGCCCGGCGATAAAGTGCCCGTTGCTCGTATAAACCCGGCTGCGCCCAGACGGATGAGTTTGCAAAAACAACAAAAAGTAAGGCCTTCAGGAGAATCCCGAAGCCGGTGAGGTTAGGCACCTAATGTTCCATCAGATAATAAATTGGCGTGTTGGCTAAGTTGCCTCGGTGGTTTCTTCGATGCCGACGCGTACCGCTAGCACATCACACTTGGCGCCATGGAGTACGCCGTTGGCCGTCGACCCTAACAGCAGCGCTAAACCGTGCCGACCGTGGCTACCCACTACGATCATGTCTGCTTCCTTGGATTCCGCAATGCGGTGGATTTCGCTCTCCGGACGACCGAAAATCAGGTATTGGCGGTCTTCCGAAACGCCCAACTTGTTGGCGAATTCGGCCAGGTGGGACTTGGCTTGCTCGTGAATCTGCTCTTGGACCGAAGAGAGATCCATAGGAATATCGCCTCCGTAAGCCAGACTCAACGGCTCGATGACATGAACTATGTGCAATTCGGCATCGAACTGCCGGGCGAGCGACAAGGCGCGCTGTGCAACCTGGTCGGATTCCTGGGTGAGATCCAATGCCAACATGATACGACGATAGCCTGACATGTTGCCTCCCAAGGTGATTTCCGGCGACGATACACAGAATCCAAACACCCCTCAAGCCTGGAGAACACGGTTTTGACGTGGATAATCATCGGATTTGTTTTACTTGTTGCGTTTGGTCCGGTGTTCTGGCTGTTACCGAGCAAACGGGACAGAAGGCTCAGTGCGTTGCGGCAAAAAGCGCTCACGCAAGGTCTGGTCGTCGAGCTCAGACGCCTGCCAAAACTGAATCCCGAACCCGGGGAGAGGGTGAGCGCGGGGGGGAAGATCAGAAAGCCCGTCATCGAGTGTGCGGCGTACCTGTGGAATATGACTGATAAACTTCGTTTTCTTCCGGAAGTACGCATTCTACGTGGGACGCACGGGACACCGGCACTGCCCGGTTGGGTTTTTGACCCGGAGCGCAAACCGCGACGAGACCACTTGGAGGAACTGCTCAAGACGCTCGCCAACTACACCGAAACGTTCCCCGGGGATGTGATCGGCATTGAAATCAGCGAGCGGCAACTCACCTGTTACTGGCGCGAAAGTCCCGGTTCAGGGGTGGAGCTGGTCACCACGATGGCCACCAACCTGCAACGGCTGGGTGAAGATCTACACGGAGTGGATGAGGGTCTTGAGTCGGATTATTTAGGCCCAGATTCTTGACAGCCCTTTCTACAAGGCCGTATAACGGCGCCCAAATCATTTGTAGAGGTTCATGGCCCGCTCCCTCGTCATAGTTGAATCGCCCGCCAAGGCACGCACGATCAATCGATATCTGGGCCGTGACTATATCGTCAAGTCCAGCGTCGGTCACATACGGGATCTGCCTGTTGGAGGTAAAGGATCGGATCCGAAAGCCCGTGCCAAGGAGGCTGCCAGGACCCGTAAGCTCTCGCCCGAGAAGCGTGAAGAATATAAGCGCAAACGTGCCAGGCAACAGTTGATCCGACGCATGGGTGTGAATCCGGATACCAACTGGGAGGCCGCTTACGAGATATTACCCGGGAAAGAAAAGGTCGTTGAGGAGCTGATAAAGCTCGCGAGGAATGCTGACGCGGTGTATCTCGCTACTGACCTCGACCGGGAAGGGGAGGCCATCGCCTGGCATTTGCGAGAAACTATCGGCGGTGATGCGACTCGTTATCGGCGGGTAGTGTTCAACGAGATCACCCGCAAAGCTATCAAAGAGGCTTTCGATTCACCAACCGATCTGGATATGAATCAGGTGAATGCTCAGCAGACCAGACGGTTCCTGGATCGCGTGGTTGGCTTCGAGCTCTCCCCGTTGTTGTGGGCGAAGGTGGCTCGCGGTTTATCCGCGGGCCGGGTGCAGTCCGTTGCGGTGCGGTTGGTTGTCGAGCGCGAACGGGAGATTCGCGTTTTTGTTCCGGAAGAGTATTGGGAGTGTTTTGCAGATTTACAACGCGCCGGCGATGCTCAAGCGATTCGCTTGCAACTAGCCACGGACGGTGGAAAAAACTACCGTCCGGACAATGCGGCGGATGCTACACAAGCCCTGGAGCGTTTAAAACTGCGTTCTTTTTCCGTAAAAAGCCGCGAAGACCGGCCTACTACGACCAGACCAAACGCACCATTCATTACTTCAACGCTTCAACAGGGAGCCAGCACACGACTTGGTTTCAGCGTCAAGAAGACGATGACGCTTGCTCAGCGGCTATATGAAGCGGGGTACATCACCTACATGCGCACGGATTCAACGAATCTAGGCGCAGAAGCGGTGCAAGCATGCCGGGCCCACATCAAAGACAAATTCGGCAATGATTACTTTCCCGCGCAGCCGAACGTTTACGCCAGTAAAAAAGCCGCCCAGGAAGCGCACGAAGCCATTCGACCTTCCAACGTTGGTAGTGTTGCTGAATTCTTGACCGGTGTCGATGGCGACGCGGTTCGGTTATACGATCTTATCTGGCGCCAGTTCGTTGCGTGCCAGATGACCAATGCGCAGTACTTGAGCACGACCATTGTAGTAGAAGCGGGTGAATTCGAGCTGAAGATACGTGGCCGCATTCTCAAGTTTGATGGCTATACGAAAGTGTTAGTCCCGGCATCGCGCAAAGACGACGACACGCCGCTACCGGATTTGCAGGTTGGCGAAAGCCTGGAATTGAAAAACGCGGAAGGCTTCCAGCATTTTACCAAGCCGCCACCCCGCTTTGGTGAGGCGAGCCTGGTGCGTGAACTGGAAAAGCGGGGCATCGGCCGACCTTCCACTTATGCGGCAATCATATCCACCATCCAGGATCGAGGTTATGTGACGCTGACGAACCGCCGGTTCTATGCGGAGAAGATCGGCGAACTCGTGACGGATCGGTTGGTCGAGCAGTTCGAGAACCTCCTGGACTACGGCTTCACCGCACAGTTGGAGCAGGAGCTCGATCAGATAGCCGAAGGAGAGGCTGACTGGCGCGGAGTGCTCAACAAATTTTACGATGATTTCAGCGCCAAGCTGAAGAATGCGCAGTCGCAGAAGAACGGCATGCGCGGTAACCTGCCAACGGATACAGATATCGAATGTGGCAAGTGCGGGCGCCATATGCAGATTCGAACGGGAAGTACCGGTGTGTTTCTTGGCTGTTCGGGGTACGCACTGGCCCCCAAAGAACGGTGCACCAACACGCTGAATCTCATCGCTGGTGAAGAAGCGGTGGATGTCGAACACGACGATGAGGGTGAATCGAAACGACTGCGGACAATGCATAAATGTCCGCAATGCGGCACACCAATGATCAGCTACCTGATCGACGAGAGTCGCAAGCTGCACGTATGCGGAAACAATCCGGACTGCAAGGGATTTGAGGTCGAACCGGGAAGTTTCAGGATCAAAGGGTATGACGGCCCGGTAATCGAGTGCGACAGGTGTGGTGCCGAGATGCAGCTTAAATCGGGCCGCTTCGGGAAATATTTCGGCTGCACGAGCGACGACTGTAAGAATACCCGTAAGCTCCTGCGCAATGGTGAAGCAGCACCACCCAAGGCCGATCCGGTCCCGATGCCGGAGCTGCAATGTCAGAAGGTAGATGATTATTATCTGTTGCGCGATGGCGCTTCGGGAATATTTCTTGCGGCGAGCCAGTTCCCCAAGAACCGCGAAACCCGTGCGCCAAAAGTTTTCGAGCTCCTACCACATGCCAACGAACTGGATCCCAAGTTCAAATATTTGCTGACTGCCCCACAAAAAGATCCGGCGGGTCTTCCGGCGATCATTCGATATAGCCGCAAAACAAAAGAACAATATGTACAATCCGAAGTCGACGGCAAGGCGTCCGGTTGGCGTGCATATTATTCCGATGGCCGTTGGGTTGAAGAGCAGAAAACTACCAAGCGAAAAAGCAGATCACAGACCAAAAGAAAGGCCAAGGCAAAAACCAAATCAAAGGCCAAGCGCGGCTCGCGCCGGTCGGCTGAGAAAAGTTCTGAAACATCATCGTGAACTAATGAGCGGGAGATAAATGAGCGCTGTCTTGGAGATCACACAGCTAAGCAATGGCGATATCGTGTTACGGGAAGCCCAAGACGAGGGCGAGCCGTTGCTGTGTATCCGTTTCTCCGATGAGGTACGCGACATGCTTGGTGACGAAATCGTCAAAGTGGCGGAAGCCATGATCGATGCAGCCACAGAATTTCTTGCAGAAGAACCCATCTTCGAACAAGAATCTCCAGACCCGGCGCCTACCATCCACTGATTCCTGCCAGTCGTCATGCTGAACAGGGATACGAGCCTCGTTGCCGTTATGCGCCCTGTCCCGCAGAGCGTAAAAAAACATACTGCACCCGGTCAGGCAGCGGCCCGATCAGCGCTGATAGGGCGGCGCTTTGCGTTCAAAGATTCTGGCGGATGACGCCGACACTCAGCCCTTCGATATGGAAATCCTGTTTTCGAAGATCCACCTCGATCGGGCGGTAATCCCGGTTTTCCGGCAACAGTAAGATCTTGCTCCGGTTTCGGGTTCGCTGAAAGCGTTTGACCGTCACTTCGTCTTCGATGCGCGCGACGATAATTTGACCATTGCTCGCCTCTGGCGTTTTATGCACGGCGAGCAGATCACCATCTAGGATACCGACTTCGCACATGCTGTCACCATAAACGCGGAGCAGGAAATCCGCTCGCGGATGGAAAAAACCTACCGGCATCTCGACCCGATCCTCAATATGTTCTTCTGCCAGGATTGGACTACCTGCAGCCACGCGCCCAATAATGGGGAGACCGCTATTGGCCGGTAGGCGAATTCCTCTTGATGTTCCCGGGATTATTTCGATGGCACCTTTACGAGCTAGGGCCTTAAGGTGTTCTTCGGCGGCATTCGGTGACTTGAAGCCGAGTTCGGCGGCTATGTCAGCACGGGTGGGCGGGTAACCGGTATCTCTGATGTGTTGTTTGATGAGATCGAGGATCTCAGCTTGGCGTGGCGTGAGGTTGTCCATGAACTGTTTATGACCTTTCTATCTGGATGTTTGTGTATGCTTCTGTATCTATCGGTAATTTTTTGTCTATGACTTCTCTAGCTATTCTCTTATCGTCTCTTTATCGCAGGTACGTATCGCGGTGACCTATCGGGGCGCGGGTTCGGTAACCGATTCGCTGCCGACCTGGTTGTATATACAGTAATCTGGGATTATATACAGTAATTACGGTCGTTGCACAACTGTTCTCGGCGATTGCAACACCCGTATAAATTCCCATAATACGCTGGGCCGTCAAGGTCTTACGAGCATAACTTGCGAAGTATGGTTAATATTGGATTTGGGGCGTGTCCAGGCAGACGAGGTCGAGTTGCGTTATTTCAGCTATCTGTTCTTGTTCTGCTGGGTACCCGCGAATGCGGCGCTACCGCTGGCAGACGGTCTCACTGCAGAAGAATTTGGTTTGGCGATATTTCAAGAGGCGGATCGCCGCGACGCCGGGTATATCGACCTGCAGGTGGATCTCGAGATGATTCTACGCAACAGCCGCGGCACTGAGAGTCGTCGCCTGCTGCGCATCAAACAATTCGAAAAACCTGACGACGGCGACAAACTACTCATTGTCTTCGAGACTCCGAAGTCCCTGAAGGGGTCGGCGTTGCTGAGTTTCAGTCACAGAGTCGAACCGGACGATCAGTGGTTGTATCTCCCTGCGGTAAAGCGGGTAAAACGAATCGCCTCCAGGAACAAGTCGGGGCCGTTTCTTTCGAGTGAGTTTGCTTTCGAAGATCTGACGCTTCAAGAAGTCGAAAAATTCACTTATCGATTTCTGCGTAAAGAAATATTCGACGACCGTGAATGTTTTGTCGTGCAGCGCAAAGCTGTAGACAAATATTCCGGTTACTCGAAGCAAATTGTCTGGCTGGATACCGCAGAGTTCAGAATTCAGAAAATCGAATACTTCGACCGCAGAGAGGGCCTTCTGAAAACGCTGGAGGTTCGAGGTTACACACAATACGACGGTCGCTATTGGAAAGCGGATCGCATGTTGATGGTGAACCACCAGACCAGAAAAAGTACCGAATTGGTATGGCGCGACTACCGCTTCGCAACCGGGTTGAGTGAGGAGCGAGATTTTTCCACAAACAGCCTGCGCAGGGTGAGATGAAACGCGGGTTCGGCATTTTCATATTGTTGGGCGCTGCCGTGGGTTACACCGCGACCCCTGCTGCTGACGTTGAAAGTACCGCAAGCCTCGTTTTTGGCAGTTTCTCAAGCCCCGAGAATGCGGCCAACTGGGCGGCGCGAGTGAGCCTCCTGCTCAATACCCCGATCGAAGTGGAGTCGTTGCGCAATGCGCAGGGTGTCTGGTACCGCGTTGTAACCACTGCTGCTTCCGAAACGACTCTGAACGCGGTGCGCCGAGCGGCGGACAGTCATAAACTAACTTACTGGCGGTTGACGAGGTTGCCTGGTTCGCCTGATGTCGTTGCAGAAACATTGCCTGGGAAGTCCAAGCCACCGCCACCAGGCCCGGTTCGCCACGCCCCGCCCGTACGCGCACGCGAACCAGAGCCGATTGCGCACGAACCTGGCAAAGATGCCGCCGATACCAACTCGCAGTTGGATTTCGATCTGGGATTGCAGACGCGCACCTACCGGGTCGAGGGTTTCAACGGACAGTCGCGTTTCCAACCCTCATTGAGCGCGCAACTCGACTACTATCGAACCTGGGACAAAGAGCGCCAGTCGCTGACTTTTGCGCCATACATCCGGTACGACGCCGAAGACTCCGAGCGCTCCCACTTCGATGTTCGTGAGCTGTTCTGGAGCCAGGTAGGCAATGATTGGGACCTGCACGTGGGCGTGAGGCAGGTGTTCTGGGGTGTTACCGAATTTCATCATCTGGTTGACATACTCAACCAGACGGATCTGGTGGAGAATATCGACGGAGAAGACAAGCTCGGCCAGCCGATGGTGCATCTTTCGCTGGTTCGAGATTGGGGCATCCTGGATATTTTTGCGTTGCCGGGCTTTCGCGAGCGTACCTTTCCCGGCCAGGATGGACGGCTGCGCACCGTGCCAATGGTAGATGGTGATCATCCTATTTACGAATCTGGTGCAAGGAACACCCGCGTGGATGGTGCCATACGCTGGTCGCACAATCTCGGACCATTCGAATTTGGCATATATCACTTTACCGGCACGAGCAGGGAACCACAGCTCGTCCCGTGGGGACTGACCTCCGGTGAGATCGTGTTGCGACCGCGCTACCCGGTGATCGATCAGACTGGACTGGAGGCTCTTGCCGTGCTCGGAGATTGGGCATTAAAACTCGAGGTTATCACTCGGTCCGGATTTGGGGCCCGGTATGCTGCGTTCAACGTGGGATTCGAAAAAACGCTGGTTGGCGTCATGGGGACGCGTACAGACCTGGGGCTTGTGGCCGAGTACATGTTTGATGACCGTGACGACGAAGCATTCAACACCGTCTTCGAACACGACCTGGCGTTCGGTACGCGCTGGAGCATGAATGACATTGCGGACACCCAGGCTCTGTTAGGAGTAGTTTGGGACGTGAAAACCGAAGAATACTTTTTCAGTATGGAAGCGAGTCGTCGTTTAGGCGAAACTTGGACGCTACTGCTGGAGGGACGGGTTTTTGGTGGTGCTGATGAGCCTGACTCCAATGCGCCGTTGCAGTCATTGTTCGACGCTGACAACAAAACCGCTTCGCTGCAGCGCGACGATTTCATTCAATTAGAACTAACTAAATATTTCTGAGCACGAACGCTGTTTAGGTTGTTGGGTATTAGCACACCGCATGGACGCGATGGGACGGGACACTTTCGATGATTGACACCGTATTGGATTACCTGGTGGCGCACACCTGGGTAGGCGAGGTATTTCTCATCGTCCTCGGTACGGCGATTGTCCGCTTTGTTGCCAAGAATTTTTTCGACCGTCTCGCCGTCAAGTTCGAGTCAACCCGCAACCTGTACGATGACGGTCTCTTGGATGCCGCGCGCAAGCCCTTAGGGCTAGGCATATGGATCGTCGGAATCAGCTGGGCGGCAGAGATTGTCGGCGGCAACGCCCAGGCAGAGATATTCGAATACGCCGAGCCGGTACGCGAGGTTGCCGTCATCATACTGCTGGTCTGGTTCGCCTTGCGATTCGTTCGGTTCATCGAGAAAAACGTTTCCGATAAGGAGTACCGGGAGGACCCGGTCGATGAGACCACCGCGTCCGCCGTTGGCAAGCTGGTGCGCATCGCGGTGATCGTTACCGGAATACTGACTGTCATGCAGATGTTGGGTTTCAGCATTACCAGTTTGCTGGCATTTGGTGGTATCGGTGGTTTCGCTATTGGTCTTGCCGCCCAGGATCTGCTGGCCAACTTCTTCGGCGCGCTGATGATCTTCCTCGACAAGCCGTTTAAGGTAGGGGATTGGATTCGCTCTCCGGACCGTGAAATCGAAGGCACCGTCGAGGAGATCGGCTGGCGCCTCACGCTCATCCGCACATTCGATCAGCGCCCCCTGTACGTACCAAATTCGGTATTCACGAGTCTGGCTGTCGAAAATCCGTCACGCATGCGCAACCGGCGAATTTACGAAACCATCGGTGTGCGTTACGACGATATTGCCGTGTTGGCAGACATCATCGCCGACGTTGAATCCATGTTGAAGACTCATCCAGCCATCGATACCTCTCGCACGCTCATGGTGAATCTTGTCGAGTTCGGTGCCTCGTCTCTCGACTTCTTCGTGTACACATTCACCAAGACCACGGTGTGGACGGAGTTCCACCAGATCAAACAGGAAATCCTGTTCAAGATCGCCAATATCATTGCCGCTCACGGAGCCGAGATCGCATACCCGACGCAGACGCTGCTGGTTCCGCCGATGAGGGAGCCGGAGCCTTCAGCGGGAAGAGAGCCTTCAGCGGGAAGAGAGCCCTCAGTGGGTAGACTGCAGATAGAGCCTTGAGCCCGGTCTCGGACAGTGTTCTGGCGGCCAGAGATCGAGCTGAAGAGCTTGTCGATGCGCGCAGCGTTCAGTTTGCCATCGATCAAACGGCGCTGCGTATCGCGGTTGAGCTGCGTGATGCAAATCCGATTGTGATGTGTGTAATGAAGGGCGGTTTGCCTTACACCGCAGAACTGATCAAACGTTTTCATTTTCCACTCGAGCTCAGCTACGTGCACGTCGGTCGTTATGACGACACGACTGAAGGGGGAACGCTCAACTGGTACGCCCGCCCCATCGTCGACATCGCCAAACGCAACGTATTGATCGTCGATGATGTTTTCGACAAGGGCGAAACTCTGGGAGCATTGGTCGCCTGGGCGACTGACAAGGGTGCCAACCGCGTGTTGACAACAGTGTTAGTGTCCAAAGAAGTGGCCGAGGTAGCTCGCATCGAAGTCGACTACGTGGCATTGCGTTTGCCTGATCGTTATCTGTTTGGTTGTGGTATGGACTATCGGGGGTACTGGCGGAACCTCACATCTATCTACGCGCTTCACGAGGACATGGAATAGAACCTTATGCCTGCTTACGCGGTCATCGTCGGATCCGGTGCGTTGACGTTGCCATTTGATTTCGAACCCCTTGATGTATCGTTGCGAACCCGCTACGGAGAAGCGTCGGCGGCTCCACTTACCGGGCAACTGGGATCGACGAAAATCATCATGTTGGCGCGGCATGGCATACCCCATCGAATCGCGCCGCATGCCATAAACTACCGAGCCAATCTGGCCCTGTTGCAGGATCTCGGAATCGAACGAATTATCGCCGTGAATACGGTGGGGGGGATCGCGCCTGAGGCGAAGACGGGTGTATTGTTTTTCCCCGATCAGATCATCGATTACAGTTGGGGGCGGGAACAATCGTTTTCTGACTTCAACAAGTTGTACCACGTAGATTTTTCGGAACCGTATGATCAAAGGTTGCGCAACGAACTACTTGCTGCCGCAACGCTTGCCCAGCTTGAAGTAGTAGCTGGCGGTGTATATGGCTGTACCCAGGGCCCGCGGTTCGAGACGCCAGCGGAAATTAACCGCATGGACAACGACGGGTGTGCAATTGTTGGAATGACGGGTATGCCGGAGGCGGGGCTTGCCCGAGAACTCGCAATCCCTTATGCCTGCGTGTGCCTGGTTGTCAATCCGGCCGCCGGGAGAAGTGCTGATTCCATCGACCTCGATACGCTCGCAATCGTCAGTCGATCAGGTATGGAGCGTATCGGCCGGTTACTCGTCAGCTTTTTCGAGAGCCTCGAGGAGCAAAATTAGCTCCTGAGGGATGGCAACCGGATCAATTCGCACAACGATACCGAACTTGGGATGATCGAGGTAATGAATCTCGTTGCTGCGCAGGCGACGGCTCTGTGACAACAACATATAGCCTTGACTGGGCTCAGGCAGCGTTATTGAGCGATCAATTCGAGAAAAAGGTGAACTTGCGAGAAACGCGTCGCCAAGTGGGATATCCACCGGTTGCTGACCCAGTGCCGGTTCCCGATACCAGAGAGTTGCCTGGAAATGCAGGTAACGCCCCAAAGTGACTGCCATCGTGCCTTCCAGTTGCTGCGTGTTGCCAACGCGCGCGCCGTATTGCACCAGCAAAGGCTCGGGCAAGGAACGCTGCGGCACCGGTTGAATCCAGCGTCCATGAATTAGTATGTGCAACTCGTCTCGAGACTCGATTCGGCGTGCTTCGATTTGCATCAACAACTCATCTTCCGGCAGCCAGCGGTAGCTCTGCGCATCCAGCGAGCGTTCAAAACTGTTCAACATTGCAAGGAAGTCGAGCAGAGGGTTCGGTTCGAGAATCGGCTCGATAACCGGGGGTGGCCTGCCAAGCGGTGGTGGCCCGTCGTGTGGAACAGGCGCGTCGCTTTCCGCTGAGCCATTGACCATTTCAACGGCGTCGGTAGGCTCGATAAAGCTGAATTCTTCCAGGTTGATATCGATGGTAGGCAAATCAAGCGTCGCCCTGGTAAATGGATCGAGCGCATAAAACGATCCGATCGCGTGGGGAGGTGGAATGAACGCACGCACGGCAAAGGGGAAGCGACGCTCATTGACTATCACAAGCTTCTCGGTAGAACTGTTTTCCATCACCGGGCTGCGTTGAAACACGATGACTTCCGTCGCATACCAGTCTTTCGAAAGCCAATCTTTCACATTGTCTTTGCCAGTTGCGAGTGACGATGAGATCGCGAGGAGCATTGCGATTGTCGCTGTCAGGTTACGAATCACGCGTTTGCCGCCTGCTGCCCAAGCGAATTGTCGTCACGTTTCGGGTTAAGCGTTTGGAGTAACTCGGTTGCGAAATCCATGCGCCGTTCGAAGTTTTCGAGTCTGCGGTTGATTCGCAGCGTTACGTCCTTGAGTTGGTAAGTTGCTGGTTGTCTCTGCACCAGGTTCACAATCGTTGCTGGATCCACTTGTGTTACAGCTCCGAACTCGATACGCCCACCATGCTCTCCGAGATCCAAGCGGACGATGCCGAGCGGCTCAATTTTTAACTTCAGCGCTGTTACGCGGAATAAATGTTTGAGTGGCTCGGGTAACAGACCGAATCGATCGATCATCTCGATTTGCAGCTCCTCGAGGCTCTCGTTGTCGTTAGCGTTGGCGATACGCTTGTACATGATGAGACGACTATGAACGTCTGGCAGATAGTCTGCGGGAATGAGCGTTGTCGTATGAAGGTTGACCTCCTGGCTCACGGGTTCCAGGGGCGCGTTCATGTTCGGTGCTTTTCCAGCTCGAATGGCTCTGACCGCCCGATCAAGAAGACTCATGTAAAACGAGAACCCGACGGATTCAATCTGTCCCGATTGATCTTCTCCCAGCAGTTCACCGGCACCACGAATCTCCAGATCGTGGGTGGCCAGGGTAAAGCCCACGCCTAACTCCCCGGCCGCTTCAATTGCTTCGAGACGTTTGACGGCGTCGGGTGTCATGGCCTTGGGATGCGGGGTCAACAGGTACGCATAAGCCTGGCGATGCGAACGGCCAACGCGACCTCGAAGTTGGTGCAGTTGAGCGAGGCCGAATTTGTCTGCTCTTTCAATGACGATGGTGTTGGCGTTTGGAATATCTATGCCGCTTTCAATAATTGTCGTGCAGACGAGAACGTTGAGCTGGCGATGGTAAAAGTCGCTCATTATTGTTTCCAGCTTCCGTTTCGGCATTTGTCCGTGACCAACACCAACACGAGCTTCCGGAATTGTATCCGCGATCTGATCGGCCACCTGGTCGATGTTGCGTACCTCGTTGTGCAGATAAAACACCTGGCCGCCCCGCATCAACTCCCGGGTGATCGCCTCGCGTATGACATGATTGCGTTTCTCCTGGACGAAGGTTTTGATGGAAAGCCGTTTTGCAGGGGGTGTGGCGATAATGGACAGATCGCGGATGCCGCCCATCGCCATATTCAACGTGCGCGGAATGGGGGTCGCGGTGAGCGTCAGTATGTCAACTTCCGCGCGTAGCGAGCGCAACCGTTCTTTTTGACGAACACCGAAGCGATGTTCCTCGTCTATGATAACCAGACCCAGTTTCTTGAACTTGATGGCCGGGTTCAGGAGTTTGTGAGTGCCTATGACAATGTCGGATTTGCCCTCAGCAAGCCGTGCGACGGCCTGCTGCACTTCAGCGTCCGATCTCAACCGGGAAATGACCTCGATGTTCACGGGCCAGTCGGCGAAACGATCCCGGAAGGTCTCATAGTGTTGTTGAGCGAGCAGAGTGGTGGGCACCAATATGGCAACTTGGGCGTCGCTCTGCACAGCGAGAAAGGCCGCGCGCATGGCAACTTCGGTTTTGCCGAAACCTACATCTCCACAGATCAATCGATCTGTCACTCGTTCGGAACACAAATCTTCGATCACGTCGTCAATTGCCTTTTGTTGATCATGGGTTACTTCGAAAGGGAACTGATCGGTGAAACGAAGGTAGTCTTCCTCAGGTATTGCAAAGCTGAAACCCCGACTGGTCTCACGGCGGGCGTAGATATCGAGCAACTCCGCGGCGACGTCGAATACCTTTTCGGCGGCTCGGCGTTTGGCTTTTTCCCACTGATCCGATCCGAGGCGATGCAGCGGGGCCACCGCTTCGGCGGCGCCCGAATAACGGCTGATTACCTGCAGCGAGGTAACCGGCACGTAGAGTTTTGCATCATCGGCGTACTGCAGGGTGAGAAACTCGTTCGAATGGCCATCGATATCCAGCGTCTGCAGCCCAAGATAACGACCGATGCCGTGCTCGAAGTGTACAACCGGCTCTCCGATGTGCAGCTCGGTGAGGTTTTTGATGATCTGTTCGGGATCGACGGCGCGAGCGGATTGAGCCTGGCGTTCCTGTACCCGGTGACCGAATATCTGGCTTTCGGTGATGACGGCGATGCGGTCGAACCACCCGCCGTCTTCGATGGGCGAGAGGGTGATGGCGAAGGATTGTCCCGAATCTTCCGAATTCTCGGAATCTTCTGATGGCGTGATGAAAGTCGCGAAACCATCAACTTCATGGGGATGAATACCACTACGTGCTAGAAACTCGAGAAAAATTTCCCTTCTTCCCGCTGTCTCGGCGACAAAAAGTGTTCGCGGTGTGTAG